>JBQCJL010000047.1:0-6308 GCA_051952795.1 Marmoricola sp. | reverse complement strand
AGAGGATCGCCAGCGAGATCATCACCACGGCGAGCAGCAGCGCGGAATGCACGGCCTTGGGCGAGAAGATCACGCCGAGTGCGGCGAGCACCATGATCGGCGCCAGGATCCAGAACGCGATCATGAGGCGTCTCCCGGTTTCGTGACGGCGCTTCGCGCCTCCTCAACCTCCGGGCGGAGTCCGCGGAAGTAGGCGCTCTCGTCCTCGCCGAGCAGCATCGGGTGCGGCGGCTGCTCCATCCCCGGAAGCAGCGGCGCCAGCAGGTCCGACTTCTCGTAGATCAGCGAGGCGCGGGTGTCGTCGGCAAGCTCGTATTCGTTGGTCATCGTGAGCGCACGCGTCGGGCACGCCTCGATGCAGAGTCCGCACAGGATGCAGCGCAGGTAGTTGATCTGGTAGACGCGGCCGTACCGCTCGCCCGGCGAGAAGCGACCCTCGCCGTTGGCGGAGTCGTCGTTGGAGGCGCCTTCGACGTAGATCGCGTCTGCCGGGCAGGCCCAGGCACAGAGCTCGCAGCCGACGCACTTCTCGAGGCCATCGGGCCAGAGGTTGAGCTGATGCCGGCCATGGAACCGCGGCGCGGTCGGCTTCTTCTCGAAGGGGTACTCCTCGGTGACCACCTTGCGGAACATCGTCCGGAAGGTGACGCCGAACCCGGCGATCGGATCCCAGAGCTGAGCCTTCAAGCTGCTCTCGTCGCTCACGTTTGAGGTCCCTTCGCGCTCGAGGTGGTCAGCACCGAGGAGGGCGGCGGCACCGGGTAGCCGCCGGCGAAGGCGTCGAAGGGCGCCTCCTCCTCGTGGACGTGGACATGCTCCGCGCTCGCCCGTCGCCGCGCCAGCACACCGTCCAGGATGAAGAGCGCGATCATCACCGCAGCGACCGCGATGGCGATCGGGTAGATGTTGTCGCGCGTCAGCGAACCGTGGTTCACCAGTGCTCGGAACCCGGCCACCATCACGATCCACGCCATCGAGATCGGGATCAGGAACTTCCAGCCGAAGGCCATGAACTGGTCGTAGCGCAGGCGGGGAAGCGTTCCGCGCAGCCAGATGAACACGAAGATGAACGCCAGCACCTTGCCCATGAACCACAGGAAGGGCCAGTAACCCTGGTTGGCGCCATGCCAGAACGTGTCGATCCAGAAGGGCGCATGCCAGCCGCCCAGGAACAGGGTGGTGGCCACGGCGGAGACGGTGGCCATGTTGATGTATTCGGCCAGGAAGAACAGCGCGAACTTCAGCGACGAGTACTCGGTGTGGAATCCGCCGACAAGCTCACCCTCGGCCTCGGGAAGGTCGAAGGGGGCTCGGTTGGTCTCGCCGACCATCGAGATCGCATAGATGAGGAACGACGGGAGCAATAGGAAGGCGAACCAGGTGTGGTTCTGTGCAGCCACGATCTGCGAGGTGGACATCGAGCCGGCGTACATGAAGACCGCGACGAAGGCGAGCCCCATCGAGACCTCGTAGAGATCATCTGGGCGCTCGATCGAAGACCACCGAGGAGCGAGTAGGTCGAGCCGGACGACCAGCCGGCCAGGACGATGCCGTAGATCCCGATCGACGCAACGGCCATCACGAACAGCACCGAGACCGGCATGTCGGTGAGCTGGAGCGGTGTGCGGTGACCGAAGAGGCTGACCTCGGGACCGAAGGGGATCACCGCGAAGGTGACGAACGCCGGGATGGCGGCGAGGACGGGGGCCACGAGGAACACCGCGACATCGGCCGCCTTGGGGACGATGTCCTCCTTCAACGCGAGCTTCACACCATCGGCGAGGCTCTGCAGCAAGCCGAAGGGTCCGTTGACGTTCGGACCGATGCGGTGCTGCATCCGCGCGACCACACGCCGCTCGAACCAGATGTTGAAGAGGGTGAGCAGCACCAGCACGAGGAAGATCAGTACCGACTTCACGATGCTGATCCAGACCGGATCGGTGCCGAAGCCGGTCAGTGCGCCGGCGGTGTCGAGCGGAATCATCGGAGTCCTCCCGTCGCTGCTCGGACGGTGATATGCGCCCCGGCGGGACCGATGCCCGCGCGAACCGAGGCGCCGGGTGAGGTCGCGGGCGCCCACACCACCGAGTCGACGATCTCGCCGATCTCGATCGGAAGGTCGAGCTCACCGAGGGGACCGCTGATCGTGATGGGGTCACCATCCGCGATGCCGAGGGCGGACGCGAGGCTGGCTGCCACCACCGCGCGCGCCGGGCGGGCGCACGCCCGCAGCTCGTCGGCGCCGTCCTGCATGCGACCGTCGTCGATGAGCTCCTTCCACGACGACAGCACCAACCCGGTCTGCGGTTGCCCCGCGGCCACCGTCGGCGCACCCGGTCGGGACCCCGACCACGGCGCCAGGCCGCGGAACTCGGCTCCGGCCTGTGCGGGCTGGCGGAACCCGAGCGGCCGGTCCATCTCCTCGGCGATGCCGGCGAGGATCCGGACGTCGCTGATGGGGGTGTGCACCATGCCGACCAGAGCCGCGTCGAAGGACCGCGGACGACCCTCCCAGTTCAGGTAGCTGCCGGCGCGCTGCGAGACCGGTGAGATCGGGAACACCACGTCGGCGACGTCTGTCACTGCGGACGCGCGGAGCTCGAGGCTCACCACGAACGCCTTCCGGAGCGCCGACATCGCGGCAGCCGGATCGGGGAGGTCGGCCGGGTCCACGGCTCCGACCACCAGCCCCCTGATGTCCGAGAGCGCGACCGCGGCGAGGATCCCGTTGAGGTCACGGCCTTCCGCAGTGGGAAGCGATCCCCAGCCGTCGAGGTCGGAACGCGCAGCGCCGTCGGCAACGGCGCGTCCGCCGGGCAGCAGGTTCGGAAGCGCTCCCGCCTCCAGAGCGCCACGATCGCCCGCGCGCCGGGGCACCCACCCGATGCGGGCACCGGTGGCCTCCGCCAGCACGGAGACCGCGCTGAGCAGTCCGGGGACATCGGCCGCCCGCTCGCCCACGAGGATGACCGCGTCGCTCGCCAGCTCACCCGACAGTCCGGCGACCGCTGCGGGCTCGGTGCCCGGTGCTGCCGGCAACAGCCGCGCGTCGAGCTTGCGCAGGCCGGGAGTCACGTACGGGCCCACCGCGATGATCGAGAGCTTGTTCCTCCGCACCGCCTTGCGCAGGCGCAGGAACAGCGTGCCGGCCTCGTCCTCCGGCTCGAGACCCACGAGCAGCACCGATCCGGCGTTCTCCACCTCCGCGTACGTGACGCCCCGCTGTCCGGCGACGACGGCGGCCAGGAACTGGGCCTCCTCGGCCGAGTGTGCTCGCGCGCGGAAGTCGATGTCGTTGGTGCCCAGGGCGACTCGGGCGAACTTGCTGTAGGCGTAGGCATCCTCGACGGTGAGCCGCCCCCCGGGGAGGACGGCCGAGGGCCCAGCGGCCAAGCCGGCCGCCGCGGCGGCGAACGCCTCGGGCCATGAGGCGACCCGCAACTCGCCGTTCTCCCGGATCATCGGATGGGTGAGGCGGTCCGGAAGGCTCTCGTAGGCGAAGGCGAACCGGTCCTTGTCGGTGATCCACTCCTCGTTGACCTCGGGGTCGTTGCCCGAGAGCCGTCGCATCACCTTGCCGCGACGATGGTCGACGCGGATGGCCGCGCCCGAGGCGTCGTGCTCGGTGACGCCGGGCGACGACACCAGGTCGAACGGCCGGGAGCGGAACCGGTAGTCGGCCGAGGTCAGTGCACCCACCGGGCAGATCTGGATCACGTTGCCCGAGAAGTAGCTGACGTAGGGCTCTTCCTCATAGATGCCCACCTGCTGCAGGGCACCGCGCTCGACCAGGGCGATCAGCGGGTCTCCGGAGATCTCCTCGGAGAACCGGGTGCACCGTGCGCAGAGGACGCAGCGCTCGCGATCCAGCAGCACCTGCGGCGACAGCGGAATCGGCTTGGGATAGAGCCGCTTGACGCCGTCGGTCGCGGCGAAGCGGCTCTCGCCCCGCCCGTTGCTCATCGCCTGGTTCTGCAGCGGGCACTCCCCGCCCTTGTCGCAGACCGGGCAGTCCAGGGGATGGTTGACCAGCAGGAACTCCATGATCCCGGCTTGGGCCTTGGCGGCCACCGGCGACGTCGCCTGGGTGTTGACCACCATGCCCGGTGCGACCTCGACGGTGCAGGAGGCCTGCGGCTTGGGGAAGCCACGACCGTTGCCGGCGTCGGGGATGTCGACCAGGCATTGGCGACACGCACCGACCGGGTCGAGCAGCGGATGGTCGCAGAAGCGCGGGATCATCACCCCCGCCTGCTCGGCCGCGCGGATCACCAAGGTGCCCGGCGGAACGCTGACCTCGACGCCGTCGATGGTCAGGGTCACCAGGGTCTCGACCTCAGCGGTGGTCATCGCGACACCCCCTCGCGCGCGTCGGCCCACAGCGTCGAGCGGGAATGGTCGAAGGGGCATCCCTTGCCCTCGACGTGCGCCAGATACTCGTCGCGGAAGAACTTGATCGAGGACGTGATCGGGCTGGTGGCGCCGTCACCGAGGGCGCAGAACGACCGGCCCAGGATGTTGTCGCACTGGTCGAGCAGCAGCTCGAGGTCGGACGCACTCCCCTGGCCGTTCTCGAGCCTGGTCAGGACCTGCACCAACCACCACGTGCCCTCGCGACAGGGCGTGCACTTGCCGCACGACTCGTGCTTGTAGAACTCGGTCCACCGCAGGACGGCTCGAACGACGCACGTCGTCTCGTCGAAGATCTGCAGCGCGCGCGTGCCGAGCATCGAGCCGGCCGCGCCGACGCCCTCGAAGTCCAGCGGCACGTCGAGGTGGTCGGCGGTCAGCAGCGGGGTGCTCGATCCGCCGGGAGTCCAGAACTTCAGCTCGTGACCGACCCGGATGCCACCGGCCAGGTCGAGCAGCTCGCGCAGCGTGATGCCCAGCGGCGCCTCGTACTGTCCCGGTCGCGTCACGTGCCCGGACAGCGAGAAGATGCCGAAGCCCTTGGACTTCTCGGTGCCCATGTCGGCGAACCAGGTGCCGCCGTTGCGCACGATGCTGGGGACCGAGGCGATCGACTCGACGTTGTTGATCACCGTGGGACACGCGTACAGGCCTTCGACCGCGGGGAAGGGCGGCCGCAGCCGCGGCTGACCACGGCGACCCTCGAGCGAGTCGAGCAGGGCCGTCTCCTCGCCACAGATGTAGGCACCCGCCCCGGCATGCACGATCACGTAGATGTCGTGACCGGAGCCGTGGACGTTCTTGCCTAGATGGCCGGCGGCATAGGCCTCGGCGACAGCGGCCTGGAGGCGACGGATCACGTGCACGACCTCGCCGCGCACGTAGATGAAGGCGTGGTTCGCGCCGATCGCGTAGGCGGCGATGGCGACCCCCTCCACCAATGTGTGCGGGCTGGCCATCATGAGCGGGATGTCCTTGCAGGTGCCCGGCTCCGACTCGTCGGCGTTGACCACGAGGTAGTGCGGGTTCGGGTTGACGTCCTTGGACGGGATGAACGACCACTTCATGCCGGTCGGGAAGCCGGCACCGCCCCGGCCTCGCAGCTCCGCCAGCTTGACCATCTCGGTCACCTCGGCGGGCGCCATGTCCAGGGCCTTCCGCCATGCCTGATAGCCGCCGCCGACCTCGTAGGTGGACAGCTTCCAGGACTCCAGGTCCGCCCAGTTGGCGGTCAGGATCGGGGTCAGCTGTGCGCTCACTTGGCCTCCTCCGGAGCGGTCCAGCCGCGCTCGCGGGCGATCTTCAGCCCGACCAGCGATGCCGGGCCGGCCGACGGGCCGTCGTCCGCCCGACCGTCGTTGTAGCCGGCGAGGACACGTTCGTTCTCGCGCCAGGTGCTGATCACCGGACCCCGGGTCGAGGTCACCTGCTTGCCTGCGCGGAGGTCGTCGACCAGCTGCGCGGCGGACTCCGGCGTCTGGTTGTCCATGAACTCCCAATTGACCATCACCACCGGCGCGTAGTCGCAGGCGGCGTTGCACTCGATGTGCTCGAGGGTGATCGACCTGCCGTCCGGCGCATCGGGGTGCACGGTCTCGTCATTGCCGATCCCGAGCTTGTCCTTCAGGCACTGGAAGATCTCGTCGCCGCCCATCACCGCGCAGAGCGTGTTGGTGCAGACGCCGACGTGGTAGTCGCCGACCGGCCGGCGCTTGTACATCGTGTAGAAGGTGGCGACACCGCTGACCTCGGCGGCGGAGAGGCCGAGGATCTCCGCGCAGGCCTCGATGCCCGCGGCGGTCACGCAGCCGTCCTCGCTCTGGATGAGGTGCAGCATCGGGAGCAGGCCCGAGCGTGCCTGAGGATAGCGGGCGCCGATCTCGCGCAGCGCCGCCTCG
>JBQCJL010000046.1:0-4949 GCA_051952795.1 Marmoricola sp. | reverse complement strand
GCGTCAACGCCATCCACCTGGCCGCGCCCATCCTCGAGCGACTGAACCGCTACGAGGCGCGCCGCCCGGTCATCGACGGCCTCGAGTATCACGAAGGCCTCAACGCGGTGCTCATCGACGGCGGCGTCGCCACCAACGTCATTCCCGACGAGTGCCGCGTGACCGTCAACTTCCGCTACGCGCCCGACCGCAGCGAGTCCGAGGCCGTCGCCTACGTCACGGACTTCTTCGACGGCTTCGAGATCGAGGTGCTCGACTCGGCCGCTGGCGCGCTGCCCGGCTTGGAGCGGCCGGCGGCGAAGGCATTCCTCGAGGCCGTCGGCGGTGAGGCCAAGCCGAAATTCGGTTGGACCGATGTTGCACGCTTTACTGCGTTGGACATTCCCGCGGTCAACTTCGGTCCGGGAGACCCGATGCTGGCCCACAAGCAGGAGGAGTTCGTGACGATCGAGCAGTTGGAACGATGCGAGCGGATCCTGCGCGAGTGGCTCGGCGGTGACCCCCGATGAACGCCGACCGCGACGACAGCCGCCCGGTCAAGCACAAGGGGCCGACCGTTCTCCGTGGGGCTCAGGTCGATCTCTCCACGACCGACCAGCGCCTGCTGGACAGCCGTGGGCCGACCGACTGGGTCCACACCGATCCCTGGCGCGTCCTGCGGATCCAGGCCGAGTTCGTCGAGGGGTTCGGCGCTCTGGCCGAGCTCGGGCCCGCGGTCGGTGTCTTCGGATCGGCACGGACCAGGCCGGACGACCCCTACTACGACGCCGGCGTTCGCCTCGGCCGTGGTCTTGCCGAAGCCGGGTTCGCGGTCATCACCGGTGGCGGCCCGGGCGTGATGGAGGCGGCGAACCAGGGCGCGTCCGAGGGCGGAGGGGTCAGCGTCGGCCTCGGCATCGAGCTGCCCTTCGAGCAGGGCCTCAACCAGTGGGTGGATGTCGGCATCAACTTCCGTTACTTCTTCGCGCGCAAGACCATGTTCGTCAAGTACGCGCAGGGATTCGCGGTGCTTCCCGGCGGCTTCGGCACCCTGGACGAGCTCTTCGAGGCGCTGACCCTGGTACAGACCAAGAAGGTGACCTCGTTCCCGGTGGTGCTCTTCGGCACCGACTACTGGGGCGGACTGCTCGACTGGATCCGGGGGCCCATGGTCGAGGCCAAGAAGATCTCGGAGTCCGACCTCGACCTGATCCAGCTGACCGACGATGTGGACGAGGTCGTCGCGGTGATGGTCGCTGCGCGAGGTGGCGTCGACCCCGCGGGAGCCGACGCGCCCAAGGAGCCGTGGTGAGAACGCGATGACCGCTCTGATCATCGGCGTCACGCTGGTACTTCTGGCCGGCGGCGTGGTGGTGGCCGCCGCCGGACACGGTGAGGGCCTGGCGCCCCGCGAGGTGGACGATCCGCCGGTCCGCCTGCCCGAGGGAGGCATCACCGGCACCGACGTGCGCGAGGTCCGCTTCAGTACCGCGATGCGTGGCTATCGCGCCGCCGAGGTGGACGAGGTCCTGGCCCGGCTGGCCGCGGAGATCGACCGGTTGCGGGCTAGCGACCAGTGAACTGCGGAGGGCGCTTCTCGACGAAGGCCGCCACCGCCTCCGGATGGTCGTCGGTCTTGCTGGTCAGCGCCATCATCTCGCCCTCGAACGCCAGCGACGACGCGAAGTCGTGGCTGGCGGCGTAGGCCACCGATCGTCGGATCGAGCCGTAGGCCACGGTCGGTCCGCTGGCCAGGCGCGCGGCGAGCTCGCGCGTCGCGCCCACCAGCTCGTCGTCGGCGACGACGCGCGACGCCAACCCGATCTCCAACGACTCGGCCGACCCGACGGTCCGCGGGAAGTAGAGCAGGTCGATGGCGCGGGCCGTGCCGACCAAGCGCGGCAGCGTCCACGAGGAGCCGGTGTCGCAGGACAGGGCGACCCCGGCGAACGCGAAGTTGAAGCCGGCCGACGCGGCCACGACGCGGAAGTCGCAGGCCAGGGCGAGGGAGGCGCCGGCGCCGGCGGCAACGCCGTTGACCGCCGCGATCACGGGCTTCGGCATGGTGGCGAGGGCCGTGACGATGGGGTTGTAGTGCTCGGCGACTGTGCTCTCGATGTACTCGGTGTCGCCCTCGGCGCGAACCCGAAGGAGCTCCTTGAGGTCCTGTCCGGCGCAGAACGCCCGGCCGCTGCCGGTCAGGATGACGACCCGGACGGCGTCATCGGCGGCGACCTCGGTGACCGCCGCGAGCAGCGCCTCCTTGAGGTCGCGATCGAGACCGTTCATGGCGTCGGGGCGCAACATCGTGAGCGTGGCGATGCCGTCGGTGATCTCCACGTCGAGCGGGCTGGTCGAACTCGTCATAGGAGGAGTGTGCCGGACGCGTCCGGCGTCCAGGAGTAGACACCGGTCCAGTGGTTATCGCGCATGGGGAATAATGGAGGGCCAGCCCCGAACAAGTGATGAAAGAGGTATCCGATGGCGGCCATGAAGCCACGTACGGGTGACGGTCCGCTCGAGGTGACCAAGGAGGGTCGCGGCTACATCATGCGAGTCCCGCTGGAGGGCGGCGGCCGCTTGGTCGTCGAGCTCAACGCCGACGAGGTCGGCTCTCTGCGCGACGCGCTGTCGGGCGTCGTCGCCTGACCTTCGAAGAATTCTCCCCGCGAGGCCTCCGGTGCTGATCTGCATCGGAGGCCTTGCTGTTGGGCGATCCGGCTCTGGCTAAGGTCATCAGCGTGAGGAAACAGAGCAGACGTCCGCTCCGGCCGTGGGAGCTCGGGATCGAGCCAGAGCGCGCATCCCAGGCCGCTCCCGTCGAGATCGAGGTGACCGACGCGGCACCGGCCGCGATCACCGCCGACGCCGTCGTCGTTCCGGTGCTTCTCGGCGACGAGGCGCCGGTGCTCGGTCCGGGGAGCGACGCCCTTGAGGCGGCCACGGGGCTGGACCTCATCGAGCTGCTCCAGTCCGCCGGGCAGTCGGGCGAGGTGGGCGAGATCCTGCGCGTTCCCGTCACCGACGGCGGGGTGGTCCTCCTCGGCGCGGGCACGGGCGACGCCGCCGATTGCCGTCGGGCAGCCGCCGTCATGGTGCGGGAGCTGGCCTCCTACGAGACGGTCACCACGACGCTCGCCGCGCTCGGCGGTGACGACGTGCTGGCAGCCATCGTCGAAGGCATCACCCTCGCCCACGCGACCTTCGCCATGCGCTCCACGGAGCACGATCGTCTGCTGGGGCGCGTGATCCTCGCGGACTGCAGCCCCGACGCGGGAGCACTCGAGGTCAGCCTGGCCACCGCTCATGCGGCAGCGCTGGCACGCGCACTCGCGACGGTTCCCTCCAACATCAAGTCACCGGCATGGCTGGCCGACCAAGCCGTTCTCCAGGCGGAGCGCGCGGGCCTCGAGGTCGAGGTGTGGGAGGAGAGCCGGCTGGCCCGCGAGGGCTTCGGGGGCGTGCTGGCGGTCGGGTCGGGCTCGGCCACGCCCCCACGGTTCGTGCAGCTGACCTACACCCCCGCCAAGGTCAAGCGCTCGACGCCGCACATCGTGCTCGTCGGCAAGGGCATCACCTTCGACACCGGTGGTCTGAGCATCAAGCCCGGCGAGGGCATGGTCACGATGAAGCGCGACATGACCGGCGCCGGCGTCGTCCTGGCGGTGCTCAGTGCACTGGCCGCGGTCGACTGCGGCGTGAAGGTGACCGGACTGCTGCCGATCGCCGAGAACGCCGTGGGCGGCGCCTCGATGCGCCCGGGCGACGTCATCACCCACTTCGGCGGTCGTACCTCCGAGGTGACCAACACCGATGCCGAGGGCCGCTTGGTGCTGGCGGACGCGCTCGCCTATGCGGCCGCGCGGCTCAAGCCGACCGCCCTGGTGGACATCGCCACCCTCACGGGCGCGGCGAAGGTCGCGCTCGGTCTCCACCTCGGCGCGGTGTTCGCCACCGAGGACCATCTCGCCGAGGAGCTGATCGCGGCCGGCGCGGCTGCGGGCGAGCCGTTGTGGCGCCTGCCGCTGGCCGAGATCTACAACGACCGCCTGGCCTCCAAGGTGGCCGACGCTGACAACGCGCCCGGCTCGGCCGGCGCCATCACCGCGGCCCTGTTCCTGCAGCCGTTCACCGCGGGCCTCCCGTGGGTCCACCTCGACGTCGCACCGGTGGGCGACAGTCTCGAGGACGCCTTCGAGTATGCGAAGGGACCGACCGGCTTCGGTGCTCGCCTGCTGTTGCGCTGGCTCGGCACGATGGAGAGGAGCAAGGGATGACCAGCGGTGCGATGAGTGGGCTGACGGTCCGCTGGTCCTTGGCGCAGGCCCCCGAGGACGCCGCCGAGCAGTTGGCTGCCTACCTGTCGGAGACCTCGCACCCGCGCTTCGAGGGCAAGGCGGGTCTGCGCTTCAAGACCTGGCGGATGCGTCCCGGTGAGTGGTTCGAGGGGTGCTACGTCTTCGAGAGCGACGCCGCGCGCGCCGCGTTCCAGGAGGAGTTCAGCGCGGTCGCCGCCACCTCGCCGGGATCGGTCATCATCGGCTCGGCCCCGGTGCTCATCGAACCCTGCATGGTGCCCGCGATCGCTCGCGGCGGTGCGGACTTCGTGAGCTCGGCCAGCTACGACTAGAGCTTGCGCGCGACGAGCAGTCCGTCGCCGAGCGGAACCAACAGCGGCACCAGACCGTCGTGCTTCGCGACCGTCAGGCCGAGGTCCCGGATGGTGAGCGTCGCACCGTCACGCTGCGACGGGTCCGCCACCTTGTCGTGCCACAGGGCGTTGTCGAACGCGACCACGCCGCCGGGCCGGAGCAGGCGGAGCGCCTCGTCGAGGTAGTCGACGTACTCCTCCTTCTCGCCGTCGCAGAAGACCATGTCGTAGGCGCCGTCGGTCAGTCGCGGCAGGACGTCCAGCGCGGAGCCGGCGATCAGACGCGCGCGCTGTACCGGGATGCCGGCCTCGTTGAACG
>JBQCJL010000045.1:0-6709 GCA_051952795.1 Marmoricola sp. | reverse complement strand
GTCGTCGACGCACAGTGCCGAACGTTCGCGGTCCCCAATCTGTACATCACCGACGGCAGCGTCCTGCCGACCCAGGGCAGTGCCAACCCTGCGTTGACGATCATGGCGCTGGCTGCTCGCGCCGCCGAGGGCCTGGTCGCAGGCGCGGCCAGCTCCGGCTGAACCGCTCGACGCGGCGTCCCCATCGCCGCGGACCTCTGCACACAGAACCGAACCCCAAGGAGGAGAACGATGTCACCGACTACCGTCGCCGACTTCATGCTCGCACGACTGGGCCAGTGGGGGGTGGACAAGGTCTTCGCCTTCCCCGGCGACGGCATCAACGGCATCCTCGCCGCCTGGGCCCGCGCTGAGGACCAGCCGATGTTCATCCAGTCACGCCACGAGGAGATGAGCGCCTTCGAGGCTGTCGGCTACGCCAAGTTCACCGGCCGACTCGGCGTGTGCATGGCAACCTCCGGGCCCGGCGCGATCCACCTCCTCAACGGGCTCTACGACGCCAAGCTCGACCACGTACCGGTCGTGGCGATCGTCGGACAGACCAGCCGGTCGGCGATGGGCGGCTCCTATCAGCAGGAGGTCGACCTGATGTCGCTGTTCAAGGACGTCGCCAGCGACTACCTGCAGATGGTGACCGTGCCCGAGCAACTGCCGAACGTCTTGGACCGCGCGATCCGGGTCGCCCTCGCCGAGCGGGCGCCGACTGCCATCATCGTTCCCTCCGACGTCCAGGAGCTGGAGTACTCCGCGCCTACCCATGCCTTCAAGATGGTGCCGTCCAGCCTCGGAATCGACTGGCCCCTCGCAGTGCCCGCTGACGCCGCCGTCCGCAAGGCAGCCGAGATCCTCAACGCCGGGTCGAAGGTAGCGATGCTCATCGGGTCAGGCGCGCGCGATGCCCGGGATGAGATCGTGCAGGTCGCTGAAATCCTCGGCGCCGGTGTGGCCAAAGCCCTGCTGGGCAAGGACGTCCTCTCCGACGAGCTTCCCTACGTCACGGGCTCGATCGGGCTGCTGGGAACCCGGCCGAGTTACGAGATGATGCGCGACTGCGACACGCTGCTCACCGTCGGGTCCAGCTTCCCCTACACCCAGTTCATGCCGGATCTGGACCAGGCGCGTGCGGTCCAGATCGACGCCGACGCCACGTTCATCGGCATGCGCTACCCGTATGAGGTGAACCTGGTCGGTGACGCGACGGCGACACTGCGGGCGCTGATTCCCCACCTCGTCCCCCGCCAAGAGACCGGCTGGCGGGAGAAGATCGAGTCCAACGTGGCCCGGTGGTGGCAGGTCATGGACGCCGAGGCCGAGGTCGCTGCTGAGCCGATCAATCCCATGCGTGTCTTCCGCGACCTGTCCCCGCGGCTGCCCACTGATGCCATCGTCACCGCGGACTCGGGCTCGGCTGCGAACTGGTACGCCCGCCAACTGAAGTTCCGCGGGAACATGCGTGGGTCGCTGTCCGGGAACCTCGCCACCATGGGGCCGGGTGTCCCGTACGGCATCGGGGCAAAGTTCGGGTGTCCGCAGCGGCCTGTGATCGTCTTCGCCGGCGACGGGGCGATGCAGATGAACGGGATGGCGGAGCTGATCACGATCAAGCACTACTGGCAGCAGTGGGACGATCCCCGTCTGATCGTCGCGGTGCTGCACAACAACGATCTGAACCAGGTGACCTGGGAGATGCGCGCGATGGAGGGGTCCCCCAAGTTCGTGGCCTCCCAGACGTTGCCCGACGTCGACTACGCCGGGTTCGCCACGAGTCTCGGCCTGCATGGGGTCACCGTCACGGATCCCGACCACGTCGCGGCGGCATGGGACAGCGCGTTGGCGGCCGATCGTCCTACGGTGATCGACTTCCACACCGACCCCGATGTGCCGCCGGTTCCCCCGCACGCGACATTCGAGCAGATGAAGGACGCTGCCGAAGCCCTGCTGAAGGGCGACGAGAACCGCTGGGGGATCCTCAAGGAGGGTCTGAAGGTCAAGGCCCAGGAGTTCCTGCCACACCCTGACAGTGGCGACTGAGCCGTGACCAGCGGCAGCGCGGCCCAGGGATCGCCCAGCGCACCCATCGATGCTCTCGAGGTCCGGGTGTACACCGTTCCCACCGATGCGCCGGAAGCCGACGGGACCCTGTCGTGGACCGCAACGACCATGGTCCTCGTCCGCGCGAGCGCGGGAGGCAGTCAAGGAATCGGTTGGACCTACGGGCCAGCCGCCTGCGCTCGGATCATCACCGACCTGCTCGCAGACACCGTCATCGGTCACGATGCGATGGACGTGGGCGGCTGCTTCGACGCCATGGTCAAGGCGGTGCGGAACGCAGGCCGCCCCGGTGCGGTCGGCTACGCCATCTCGGCCGTCGACGTCGCGTTGTGGGATCTCAAGGCACGCCTCCTGGACATCCCCTTGCACCACCTGCTCGGAGCGATCCGAACCACCGTCCCGATCTACGGCAGCGGCGGGTTCACCACCTACGGCGACGAGCAGCTGCGCGATCAGCTGAGCCACTGGACGACCGACCTGGGCATCCCGCGGGTGAAGATCAAGATCGGCGAGTCGTTCGGCCAGAATCCGGGCCGGGATCTCACGCGGATGCAGCAGGCGCGGTCGATCATCGGGGATAGCGCCGAGCTGTTCGTCGACGCGAACGGCGGGTACAGCCGCAAGCAGGCGATCCGGGTGATCGCCGACGCCGCCGACTGCGACGTCCGGTGGTTCGAGGAGCCGGTGTCCTCCGACGATCTCGACGGCCTACGCGGGGTCAGGGACGCGGTACCCGCCGACGTCACTGCGGGTGAGTATGGCTACGACCTGGGCTACTTCCGCCGGATGTGCGCGGCGGGCGCGGTCGATTGCCTCCAGGCCGATGTGTCCCGCTGCGGCGGCATCACCGAGTGGTTGCGGGTAGCGGCGATCGCCGCAGCGTTCAACCTCGACCTCTCAGGCCACTGCGCACCCCACCTGCACGCCCACGTCGCCGCGGCCACGCCCAACGTCAGGCACCTCGAGTGGTTCCACGACCACGTGCGGATCGAGTCGATGTTCTTCGACGGCACGCTCGACCCGACCGGCGGGAGCATCACGCCCGACTCCCATGCGGTGGGCAACGGTCTGGTCCTCCGGGTGGCGGACGTGGAGAGGTTCCGAACCGCATAGCCCCGCCTAGCCCCGGGCGCCGGCGCCCACGGGCGACCCAACCCGAGCTGGCAGTCGACAGGGCGACGGCTCATGCCGCGTGCCGCCTACGCGCGACCAAGCCGGCGGCCAACGCCGCTCCACTCAGCGACAGAGCACGCCGGTGCTGGGAGACCCACTGCTGGGGAGAGTGAGCCCAGGCGCGGTCATCGAACGGGCCGTGGGCACCGTAATCATGGCCCTCGGCACCGTCAGCGGCCTCCCATAGGTTGGCCGGCTGGTGCTCCGGCTTGAGCTCGTCGGTCTGTTGGGAAGAGATCCCGGTCAGCGCCAGGTAGCGGTCCAGGAGCCCGCCCACGACCCGGTTCGCGACAATGGTGCCGGCTGTCGCGATGCCGACCCAGTAGGCCCGCCGCTCCGGGTGCGCCGCGGCGTAGAGGACTCCGCGGGCCGCGACCTCAGGCTGGTAGAACGGCGGGACCGGCTGCGCTTGTCGCGGCAGTTTGGACAGCACCCATGTGAACTGCGGAGTGTTCACGCCCGGCATCGCGACCGAGGTCACGCGCACCCCGCTTCGATCGTGTCGCAGCTCGGTCAGGAGCGATTCGTGGAACCCCCACATCGCGTGCTTGGCGCCGCAGTACGCCGACTGCAGGGGAATCCCTCGGTGCGCGAGGGCAGAACTGACCTGGACGATGACGCCGCTATCGCGGGGCAGCATCCTGCGCAGCGCCGTTCGGGTCCCGTTCACGAAACCGAGGTAGGTGACCTCGGTGACGCGGCGGAACTCGTCGGGCTCGATGTCGATGAATTTGGCGAAGACCGATGTGAAGGCATCGTTGACCCACACGTCGATCGGGCCGAGCTCGCTCTCGATCCGGTCTGCAGCATCTTCGAGTGCGTCCTGGTCGGCAGTGTCGACCTCGACGACCAAGGCGGTGCCCCCGGAGGCGCGGATCTCGGCGGCAGCAGCCTGAAGTCCCTCGCTGCCGCGTGCCAGGAGGGCCACTCGATCGCCTTGCTCAGCGAACATGCGGGCGCTCGCTCGCCCGATCCCGCCGCTCGCACCGGTGATCACGACGACTCGCGGACTAGCTGTCACGGGCATCGAGAGGTGCTCCTTGTCGAGCGTCGATCGGTGTCTTTGGCTGCGTGAGGTCGGGAGGGCTGAGGGCGGCGCGGTGAGGCGCCCGTGAGGGACCCCCTTCGGCACGACCGCTCACGGCGCGACGATCAGGGCTTGGGGCGCCGCCTGCTTCATCCGGGTGGTCAGCCAGGTGAGTTGGCGGGTTGTCTGCGCCATGCTCGTGTGTGCGATCTCGAGTAGATCCGGGTCGCGGAGGCCTTGGGCTCCTTGGGCGATGACGGTCCAGGTGCTGTGCACCAAGGTGGCGAGGAGGTGGAGGTCCTGCAGGTCACGCAGCAGCCCGACCTCTCCCTCTCGGGTGTGGGTCAGGGCTTCGGCTCGGAGACGCTCGGGCTCCTCCACATCCTGCTCGCCGTAGCGCTCCACCGCAGGTGCCAGGTCCTGGCGGTGCTGCTCGCTCCAGCCAGCGAGGAGGTTGCAGGTATGGAATACGTCTGCTTGCCGAGCGTGCCCCTGCGCGACGATGCGAAAGGACTCCGCCAGCGTCTGCTCGCTGTGGTCGGCGAGCCCGACGTAGGTGGCCAGATGGGGCATCAGGATGAGCTCCCTTCGAGCGGGTAGGAGGGAGTGGCCTCGAGCAGTTCGCTCGTGGTCGGCGCACCTCCCGAAGTCGTCGGCAGGTCAGCGCCCACCTCGGGTGCCGGCGCGGAGGCGGTCGTGGTCGGCGCGGGGGATGGCCCGTCGCCCACGCGGAGGCGGCTGACACGGCAGGCAGCTGTCTTGAAGGTGGGCTGCTTCGATACCGGGTCCCAGACGGTCATCGTGAGCTCGTTGGCGGTACGCCTTCCGGCGTCCGCCTCCGGGTCTAGGTCGCCGGGGTCCCAGTGCCCGTAATGGAACGGCGCGAAGACTGCACCCTTCATGACTCGGCCGACCCGTGCCCGCACTTCGATCGCACCGCGGGGGGACTCGACGCGCACCCAGTCGCCCTCGCTGATGCCGAACTCTGCGCTGTCCTCGGCGGACAGCTCGACCCAGGCGTCGGGGGCTGCCCGCTCCAGCGACCGGGCGCGACCGGTCTTGGTGCGGGTATGGAACTGATAGACCGTCCGCCCGGTAGTGAAGAGCAGCGGATACTCGGGACTTGGCGTCTCGTGCGCCGGCGTGTACGGCGCCCCTTTGAGGAATGCGCGGCCAGCCGGTGCCATGGCTCGATGTTCTTGCTCGCTCACGGCGCCGCCGGTCGCCAGGTCGTGGCCATAGGTCTCGCAGTAGTCGGTGTCGGTGGGGAACACCCCGTCGCTGTACAGCCGGTCAGTGCCCTCGGGGTGGTGGTCGTTGACCGGCCAGGGGATGCCCGTGGGTCCGCGCAGCTTCTGGTACGACAACCCCGTGTAGTCGACCGGCCGTCCGGCGGTCACCGCGGCCCACGCGTCGAATGCCTCCTCAGGGGTGCGCCAGGGAATCAAGGGGTCGGCCCCCTTGTCGGTGAAGCCCATCGCGGCGGCGTAGTGCAGGAAGATGTCCAGGTCGGAGCGCGCCTCGCCCGGCGGCTCGACCGCCTGTTCGGAGAGGTGCACGACTCGGTTGACGTTGGTGAAGCACCCGGTCTTCTCACCCCACCCGGCCGCCGGGAGTACGACGTCGGCAAGCTGTGCGGTCTCGGTGAGGAATAGATCTTGGACGACGACGAAGCACTGGTCGCCGGCCAGGATCTTGCGGATCCGCGAGGATTCGGGCATGGAGACCGCGGGGTTGGTCGCCGAGATCCATAGGAAGCCGATGGAGCCGGTCTCGGCGTAGCTCATGATCTGCATGGCGTGGGTCGGCGGCGCCCAGTGCGGGATCGTCATCGGGTCGACGTTCCACGCCGTGGCCAGTTGCCGTACGTGCTCGGGGTTGTTCCAATTGCGGAAGCCGGGAAGATCACCGTCCGCGCCGCACTCCCGGTTGTTCTGTGCGGTCGGCTGGCCGTTCATCTGCAGCACGCCGGCGCCGGGGCGCCCGATCATCCCGCGGAGCAGATGCAGATTGTGCACGGCGACGGAGGCGGCCGTCGCCTGGTGGGATTGGTAGAAGCCCTGCAACACGGTGGACAGCACCGCGTGGCTCTCCCCGAAGATCCGGGCCGCGGCTCGCAGGTCGTCGGCCGAGACACCGCAGATGTCGGCCACGTGCTCAGGGGTGTAGGGCTCGACGATCTGGTCGAGGTCCTCCAGCCCGATCGTGTGCTCGTCGACCCAGGCGCGATCGATCCAGCCGTTGACCAGGAGTTCGCGGGTGAGCCCGTTCATCAGCGCCAGATTGGTGCCGACGCGGGGCGCGAGGTGCACGCCACCGGTGCGTTCGGCCTCTTCGGCTACGGCGGTCCGGCGCGGGTCCACGCATACGATCCGCGGTGGGTCCTCGCTCCGGGTCCGGTCGAGAATCCGTGCCCACAGCACGGTCTGCGTCTCGGGCATGTTGTGGCCGAAGAGA
>JBQCJL010000044.1:0-6862 GCA_051952795.1 Marmoricola sp. | reverse complement strand
GTCCAGGCCCAGCCGACTGGTGAGGAGCTTGGCGAGGTCGGCCGCGTGGTTCACCGTCATCGTGGGGTCCGCGACGATCATGTCCCCGGCCGCCGACTGAGCCAGCACGGTTCCGGAGCGGTCGACGATGTCGCCGCGCGACGCCGGCAGCGTCAGGTGGACGAGACCATCCGCCTGGGCGCGAGCCGCATAGGCCTGCGGATCGATCCCCTGCAGCTGGAAGAGCCGCGCACCCAGCAGGGAGAGCAGCATCAGCATGATCACCAGCGCGATGCGGAGGCGCTTCGCGCTCAGCTTGCGGGTGTCTCGACCGCGACGACCGTTGCGACGACGAGGACTCACAGACACTCCGCTGGCTTGGCGCTGACTACCTAGCCATTCTTACCTGTCGACGTGGTCTTGCCCGGCGACGCAGCGCCGGTGGAGGCCTTAGTTTTCGCTGTGGTTCCGGCCTTCGGCTGCACGATGACGACATGCGGCGCCGGACGCAGCGACTTCGGCGTCGGGGCGACACCGGTCCCCCCGATGTTCATGGCGTTGGCTGCGGTGGCCGGGGCGGGAACGCCGAGGATGCGCCCCGTCGCGAGGTCGAGGAAGGCCGGCGTGGGAGGCGCCACCATGCCCAGGCGGCGAGCCGACGCGGCGAGACGCTGCGGATCGCTCAAACGGAGGATCTGCATCGACTCGTCCTGCTGCGCGGCGGTGAGTGCGGCAGCCTGCGCCTGGAGATGCTCGATCTCGAACGCTCCCTGCTGCATCTGCGTGTTGAACAGCAGCAGTCCGGCGACGCCGGCCGCGAGGATCACCCCGATCAGTGCGACGAACGGAACGCGCGCCGACTGCACCGCGCGCGGCGGTACCAGCGCCAGCCGATCCCGCAGCGACTCCCGCTGCCGAGGCGCCCTCCATCGAAGCTGTCCGCTATAAGCGTTCTGACTCATGCCCGTCCTCGCTTCGCTCCGGGCGCGCATGAGGCACGTCCGACACTGTGTTTGATGATTCGCTCGCCGGGCTCGCTCATGCTGCGACCCTTCCTGGGGGTGTCGAGGTTGATCGGCGATGAGCGCGCTCGATGGCGCGGAGTCGGACGGAGGCCGCGCGCGGGTTCTCGTCGATCTCCTGGGCGGTCGCCTTCTCGGCACCGCGCGTGATCAAGCGGAACTCGGGCTCGTAGCCCGCCGGCACGACGGGGAGGTCGTCGGGGACGCGACTGGCGGAGCGCCGGACGAACTCCTGCTTGACGATCCGGTCCTCGAGCGACTGATAGCTCATGACCACGACCCGACCGCCGACAGCGAGGTGGTCCAGCGAGGCGGGCACCGCTCGGCGCAGCACCCCGAGTTCGTCGTTGACCTCGATGCGCAGTGCCTGGAAAGTCCGCTTGGCGGGATGTCCACCGGTGCGCCGTGCCGGTGCGGGGATCGTGGAGTAGAGCAGCTCCACCAGACGGGCGGAGGTCGCGAAGGGCTCCTGCTCGCGGGCTCGCTCGACGGCCCGCGCGATCTGCTTGGCGAACTTCTCCTCGCCGTACTCCCGCAGGATGCGGGTGAGATCGCCGACGGCATAGGTGTTGAGCACCTCTGCGGCGGTGATGCCGGTGGAGTCGTTCATCCGCATGTCGAGCGGCGCGTCGTCGGCGTAGGCGAATCCGCGCTCACGCTGGTCCAACTGCATGGACGAGACGCCGAGGTCGAAGAGGACGCCGTCGGCCAGCTCGCTGCCGGCCGCGTCGAGCACGTCGGCGATCTCGTCGTAGACGGCGTGGTGTCCTTCGAACCGCGCCCCGAAGCGCGCGAGTCGCTGCCGAGCGAGCTCCAGCGCATGCGGGTCGCGGTCGATCCCGATGACGCGGGCCTCGCCGAAGCGCTCGAGCATCGCCTCGCTGTGGCCCCCGAGCCCCAGGGTCGCGTCCACGACGACGGCGCCCGGCTCGGTGAGCGCAGGTGCCAGGAGGTCGAGGCAGCGGTCGAGCAGAACGGGAACGTGACGAGGCGGAGTCGCATCGGTCGAGGCGGTCACGGGTGCCCGATCTCGAGGACGGTGGCGAGCAGGAGTGCGAGCAGGCCGGCGAGCCCGAGCGAGATCAACGCGGAGAACGCCATCACGAGCAGCTGGTCACGGAGACGGTGGCGGACGCGGCGCGTGCGCACGTCGCTCGGCATCGCGCGCTCTGCGCGAACCGAGGCGAGGCGGTGCGACGACGACATCAGGGCTGTCCCTCCACGATGCGGGTGGTGAAGATCGGTGTGTGGTGCTGAGGTGGTCGTCGAGCCAGGTTCGCGTCCGCTGACCGTTGGAAGCCGTCATCTGGCACCGGGGAAGTTGTGTCAGAGGACGATCGGAGCGGACACGAGCCTGGCTCGACGAGCACCGGTATTGAGTTGTCAGTCGAGGAAGAGTTCCTCCGAGAGGTTCGCGAAGGCCTCTTCCTGGGCCTGGGTGTAGGCGGACCACGTCGCGGGATTCCAGACCTCGAGCTTGTTGCGCACGCCGATGACCACGCACTCCCGATCGAGGCCCGCGTACTCGCGCAGCTCGGGGGTCAACGTGATGCGGCCCTGCTTGTCCGGAACCTGCTCGGACAGGAGCGCGAAGAGCATGCGGTTGTAGGCACGCCGCCGCGGGTCGGTGCTGTCGCGCAGGCGATCGGAGAACTCCTCGAAGTCGGCATGCGTGCGCATCTCGAGGGAGCGGTCCTGACCACGAGTGATCACGAGTCCCTCCTTCATCTGCTCACGGAACTTGGCCGGAAGGAAGAGCCGCCCCTTGTCGTCCAGCTTCGGGGTGTGGGTACCGGCGAACACTCGGCACCTCCTCGACCGTTTCCTCCACTGTGCTCCACATTACTCCACATTCCACCACCGTCAACCACTTTCCCGGTGGTTTCCTCCCCCAACGCAAAGAACCGCCGCCACCCGAAGGTGACGGCGGTTCTGTGGAGGTCGCGCTACATGTTCTGGTCGCGGCGGTGCTGCCAGCGGGCTTCCAGCCGGTCCAGCCAGGCCGCGTAGTTGCGCTTCAGGCGGGAGTCACTGGCGGCCGACGCGGTCCGGGCGACGTTGCCGCGCGGCCGGGGCCGAGGGCTGCGGCCACCCTGGATCACGCGCAGGCCGTAGTGCTCGTCGTCGGACGGCGGCGGCTCGGCCGATCCGAGCGCGGAGACGAAGCGATGCGAGCGCCACTGGGCGAGGCCTGCCGTGGCGGTCGCGACCATCACGACGAATCCGACGATGCCCAACCAGGTCATCCGCTGCCACATGCCGACGCCCATGGCGGCCGCGCCACCGAGGAAGCCGATGACAGCCAGGGTCATCCGAAGGCGTGCGGCCCGCACGAGGTGACGGCCCTCGAGCGCGGAGACGAAGCGCGGGTCCTCGGCAGCGAGGGCGCGCTCCATCTGCTCGAGAAGTCGGAGCTCCTCTTCAGAGAGCGGCACTGTGTTCTCCTGCCGTGCGTACTACGAAGACACTTCCATAGTAGATACCCCACGAAGGCGCCGGTAGGCCCCAGTTGCCTGATGGTCAGCTAACGACGCGCGAGCACATGCAGCTGGGCGGCCCAGCTGGCGAAGTCGGGCCGGGAGGCCACCGCCCGCTCCAGTTCGACCAGCTGTGCGTAGGCGATCGGGTCCGAGTCGATCACCGCGCTGGGAACCGAGTCGGCGAACACCCTGATCCCCTGAGCGAGCTCCACGGTGAAGCCGGCCTTGCCGACCAGGTCCACGACGTGTGCGTACTCGAAGCGGCGCGGCGCATCGAGCGCGTCGCCTCCGAGCAGGGCGAGTGCCTGGTCGACGCGCCCGGCCATCACCTTGCCCAGCATCGCCGCTTGGAGCTGTCCCACCAGGAGGCTGAGGTAGCCGTCGGGTCGCACCACCCCGTACACCTGGGCGAGCGCGGCAGCGGGGTCCGTCGCCACGCCCAGGACGTCGTGGAAGAGCACCAGGTCGAACCCACCGGAGGCGAGGTCGGCGAGCGAGTCCAAGTCGCCGACGGTCGCGGTGAGGAGGCCCCCGACCCCACGCTCGGCGGCGCGCCGCTCCGCTGCGGCGACGGCGTCAGGGCTGGGATCGATCAGCGTGACCGCGTGCCCGGCCTCGGCGACCCGAACCGCGAAGGCGCCCGACCCACCCCCGATGTCCAGCACCGCGAGGGAATCGCGCTCGAGCAGAGGAAGCAACGACTCCCAGACCAGCGCATTGCGCGCGTGCGCACGGCGCTCGGTAGGGCGGTCCATGGCGTTCACAGTAGCGGTGAGGGGCGCCGTCGCGCCGGGCGGTCAGGCGACGCGGATCGGCGGATGCGCCTCGAGACCCAACGAGGTCTCCACCACGGTCAGGAAGCGCTCGGCATCACGCACCAGGTCATCGGCCTCGCGCTCAGTGACCGCGTACCGGGAGCCCGCCTCAGCAGCGGCGCGCTTGCTCGCCCCGGCCGCGAAGAACGATGCCCACTCGCTGAACTCCGGAGCGACTTCAGCCAGCAGCACCCAGGCGTTCAGCTGCCGTCGGCGCTTGGGGGCCGGCTTGGCCCGTGCGGCCAGCACCGCGGCCGTCGTCCTCAACGCGCAGACGTGCGCCAGCGCGTAGCGCTGGGTGTGGTCGTCGGTGAGGATCGCCTCCCAGAGCGACGTCGTCGCGCGCTCCAGATAGGTGAAGGTGGCGGCGGGCAGCGGCTCCGACATGGCGACACTCCTTCTGAGGATCTCGATGCACCGACGATTCAAACCGGTGCCACCGACCCTATCAGGAGTTCGAACGCATGTTCGATATCTCAGCGCAGGTCTGTCGACCTCTCCAGCGCCTGTTGCACCAGCCGGTCCACAAGCTCCGGGTAGCTGACGCCCACGTGTTGCCACAGCAGCGGGAACATCGAGGTCGAGGTGAAGCCAGGCATCGTCTCCACTTCGTTGACCAGCACGGAGCCATCCGGGAGAGCGAAGAAGTCGACGCGAGCCAGTCCCTCGACGTCGAGCGCGACGAAGGCGCGGGCCGCGCAGTCGCGGACGCGTTCGGCGACCGCCTCGTCGAGCTCCGCCGGGATCCGGTAGCTCGTCTCGAGGTACTTCGCCTCGAAGTCGTAGAAGGCATGGCCACCACCGACGGTGATCTCAGCGATCGCACTGGTCTCGGGGGCGCCGCCATCCTTGCATTGCAGCACCCCGATCTCGACCTCGCGCGCACCGAGCACGGCGCCTTCCACCAGTACCTTCGGGTCGAACTTCTGCGCCTCCCGGATCGCCACATCGAGCTCGTCGGCGCTCGCAACGCGGGTGATGCCGAAGCTCGAGCCCGCGCGCGCGGGCTTCACGAAGACCGGATAGCCCAGCGCATCGATGTCGGCGCGCAGCTGCGCCTCATCCCGATCCCATGCACCCGGTCGGATCAGGACCCACGGCACCACCGGCAGTCCGTTGGCGGCGAAGAGCTGCTTCATGAAGTGCTTGTCGGTTCCGACCGCCGAGGAGAGGACACCCGCGCCGACGTACCGGACCCCGGCGAGCTCCAAGAGCCCTTGCAGGGTGCCGTCCTGGCCCCAGGGGCCATGCATCACCGGGAAGACGACGTCGACCTGGCCCAGCATCGCGGGCACCTCGTTGGGGGCGCTGACGACGAGCTCCGCCCGACCGCTGAGGGTGACCTCGCGGTCGCCGGTCACCACCGGTAGCTCCCCCGCTGGGCCGAGCGCGAGATGGCCGGGGTCGGCCGACTCCAGGACCCAACGGCCATCCTGGGTGATGCCGATCGGGATGACCTCGTAGCGCTCGGGGTCGAGTGCGGCGATCACGCTGCCCGCCGATACACAGGAGATCGAATGCTCACTGGAACGGCCCCCGAAGACGACGGCCACGCGCGGCTTGCGGGCTGGATCTGTGCTCACCGGCCTGACCCTACCTATCTAGGCTGGCCGCATGCGCCCGCACACACGCGTCGTCCACACCGCCCGTCCGCCCCGGGAGGCCGATCAGCCGCTGAACCCGCCGATCACGATGGCCTCCACCTACGTGGCCGGCGGTGACACCGAGTACGGCCGCTACGGCAATCCGACCTGGACGGCGCTGGAGACCGCGATCGGCGATCTCGAGGGCGGCCGATGCCTCGCCTTCGCGAGCGGTCTGGCAGCGGTGGCCACCGTCCTCGACCTCGTGGGGGCGGACCAAACCGTTGTCGCCCCCCGGCACGCGTACCACGGCTCGATCATGCAGCTGGCCGACCTCGAGGCGCGGGGTCGCATCAAGGTCCAGCTCGTCGACATCACCGACACCGACGCCGTGGTGGCGGCCTGCGCCGACGCGGCGCTCGTCTGGCTGGAATCACCGACCAATCCCGCGCTCGAGGTCGCGGACCTCCCCGCGATCATCGCCGCTGCCCAGCAGGCCGGCGCCCACACCGTCGTCGACAACACCTTCGCCACTCCCCTACTGCAGCAGCCGCTCAGTCTCGGCGCGGACATCGTGCTGCACTCCGCGACGAAGTACCTGTCGGGGCATGCGGATGTCGTGATGGGAGCACTGGTGGTCGGCGACGACGAGCTCTACGGCGTCCTCAAGGG
The DNA here is from genome assembly GCA_051952795.1 of Marmoricola sp. Classification (GTDB taxonomy): domain Bacteria; phylum Actinomycetota; class Actinomycetes; order Propionibacteriales; family Nocardioidaceae; genus Marmoricola. The sequence goes on along the minus strand of JBQCJL010000044.1, from coordinate 311 downwards.
TCGCCGGGATCTGATCGGCGCGATCCCCGGCCCGTTCGAGGCCTGGCTCACACTGCGCGGTCTGCGCACCTTGGCGCTCCGCGTCGCCCAAGCGCAGGGCAACGCATCGGAGCTGGCGGACCGTCTTCGCTCGGACCCCCGGGTCCAATCGGTTCGCTACCCCGGATTCGGTGCGATCATCGGACTGGTGATGAGCGACGCCGAGTCGGCGGATCGTCTGGTGGCCACCACGCAGCTCTGGGTCCACGCCACCTCGCTCGGCGGTGTCGAGTCGACGCTCGAGCGTCGGCGGCGCTGGAAGACGGAGTCCG
>JBQCJL010000043.1:0-3598 GCA_051952795.1 Marmoricola sp. | reverse complement strand
GGCGTCCTCGGGCTGGTGGTGCTGCTGGGTCCGGCGCGGATTTCCGTGCGCACGTGGCGGTTCTCGCCCGGCGTGGCATGGGCTGGTGGCACGGGCGTCATGGTCCTAGCTCTGGTCTTCGTGCCCCTGCACGGATCTCTTCTGGCGATCGGCGCTCTGGCACTAGCGGGGCTCGGCTGGCTGGCGTCACGGAGAAGGGCGTGGGCTCGTGCTCGGTCGACGTCTCGCACGGTGCAGCTGGTGTGTGCCGAACTCGCCGACGACCTGCGGATCGGCCGGACCCCGGTTGAGGCGATCGTGGCCGCCGGTGCGCGCTGGCCGTCATTGCGTCCCGTCGTGATCGCGGCTCAACTGCATCATGACGTCCCCCAGGCCCTGCACGAGGTCGCCCGACTGCCCGGAGCCGACGGCCTGCGCGATGTCGCCATCGCCTGGCAGGTCTCCGCGCGAGCCGGGAGTGGTTTGGCGGAGTCGCTGGAGCGAGTCGTGCGACTGCTCGCGGCCAGGGAGCGCCGCGCGCGGCTCGTGGATGCAGAGATGGCCGCGGCGCGAGCAACGGCGATGGTGGTGTGCTGCCTACCGATCCTCGTGCTCGCCATGGGATCTGGGCTGGGCACCCATCCGTGGTCCTTCTTCCTCACCGGCCTGGGTACCGGCGCCCTGTTCCTGTCGACGACCCTGATGCTCGCGGGTTGGGCGTGGCTCGACAGGCTGACCGCGCGGGAGTCGAGCCGATGACGGCGGTGTGGCCACTCCTCGCGGCGGTCGCCGCACTCGGCATCGTCGTGGCGATGAGTCCGAGGCGGGCTCCGATCCGCGCGGCTCGGCCCAGGGAGCCATCCGACGCGTCACTGTTGAGGCGACTGCGGCTGCCCTTGGCCGCCCTCGCGGGAGCTGCGGGCTGGGCTTTCGTCGGCGGGATGATCGGTCTGCTCGCAGGAGTCGCGCTGGCCGTCGTGGCTTGGCGGACGCTGACCAACGCGCGCGGACCGATGGCGATCCGGCGGGAGGAGATGCTGCGGTCCGACTATCCGCTGGTCGTCGAGTTGCTCGCCGGGGCTGTCGCCGTGGGAGCTGACGTGGAGACCGCGCTGCGCTGGGTGGCGTCGGCGGTGGGTGATCCGTGGCAATCGCGGCTAGCGGTCTGGTTGAACGCACTGCAGCTCGGTCAGTCACCTGCCGAGGTGTGGGCGGATCTGGAACGTGATCCGATCGCCGGGGGCCTCGGCCGTGCCCTGGGCCGCTCCCATGCCGCCGGCGTGCCGGTGGTCGATGCGATGCGCCGCTTGGCGCAGGACCTGCGCGAGGATGCCGATCTGGCCGCGCAGGCTTACGCCCGCACCATCGAGGTTCGGGCGGCGGTCCCGCTCGGCATCTGCTTCCTGCCCGCCTTCGTCCTCCTCGGCGTGGTGCCACTGGTAGCCGGCATCCTGGGCGACTTGAGCTGGATCGGTGCTTGATGAGGCTGCACAGGCCGCCGTTCGGGCACTTGTCCCCAGGTACCCGGTCGATCACCGCGAGCGCCCGGCGCCGTCCCCTTGACTCGGTCCTGTCGCTGATCGGCGACGCCACCAGAGGAAGGGACACAGCATGCGAAAGGCCTTACAGGTAAAGCGATCACGAGCCGAGGAGCTCGGGGCCACGACCGCGGAATACGCGGTGTGCACGGGCGCGGCGGTCGGCTTCGGCGGGCTGTTGTTCAAGATCCTGACGAGCGGTCCGGGACAGGAGTTCCTGACCCACGTGTGGGATCGAGTCGCCTCCCTGCTCCCGTTCTGATGTCCGCTCGACGGCAACGCTCGGAGGACGGCGCGGTCACGGCGGAGGCAGCGATCGGGATCGGGATGCTGGTGATCGTCGCCATGGGGTTGGCGTGGATGGTCTGTCTCGGGGTGGTGGCGGTGCGTGCGCAGGACGCGGCTCGCGAGGCCGTCCGCGCGCTGGTTCGGGGTGACGAGCGGGCCAGTGCGGTGGGTCTCGCCGAGCAGGTCGCGACCACCGGTTCGACCGTGAGCACCCAGACCGACGGCCGCCTGACTCGGGTGACCGTGCGGTCACCGGTGGTCGGGCCGGGCGGGATCTTCGGATTCATCGGTCCGTTCGTCGTCACGGGCGTTGCCGTCGGGGTGGTGGAGGGAAGCGGTGGCTGACCGCGATGAGGCGGGTGCGATGACGATCCTGGCACTCGCCCTGATGGTTGCGCTGGTCGTCATCGCGCTCGGCGCGGCGTCGGTGGTGGGTGTCGTCGTCGCTCATCGGACGGCGCAGAACGCCGCCGACCTCGCGTCGCTGGCGGCAGCTGCCGAGGCCTCCCGTGGCGCGGACGGGTGCGCCATCGCGGTGGACGTCGTCCGAGCGCAGCAGGCGTCCTTGGTCAGTTGCGCGGTGGAGGGAACGACCGTGACGCTGCAGGTGCGCGTGGAGCCGGTGCTGGGTCCGGGGGTCTCTGCTCGAGCGCGGGCTGGTCCGGGCTGAGTCAGCCGACGAGCAGGTCCAGCAGCGCGATCGCACCGGCCTTATCCAGCGGATGGTTCTGGTTGCCGCACTTGGGTGACTGGACACAGGCCGGGCATCCCAGCGCACACGAGCAATCGGCGATCCGCTCTCGCGTCACGCTCAACCACCGCTGGGCATGCTCGAATCCGGATCGCGCGATCCCAGCCCCGCCAGCGCGGCCGTCGTAGATGAAGACGGTCAACGTTCCGGTTTGCGGATGAAGCAGGGTCGAGACGCCTCCGATGTCCCAGCGGTCGCAGGTCGCGATGAGAGGGAGAAGACCGATGGCCGCATGCTCGGCGGCGTGCGCGGCGCCGGCTTGGTCGCCCAACCGCGCCGCCGCGCGGGCGATCGTGTCCTCGTCGAGCGTCCACCACACCGCTTCGGTGCGATGGTTCTGCATGGGGAGATCGAGCAACGTCTCCGCTAGGACGTTCCCGGTCTCGGTCGACTTGGAGAGGAAGGAGACCACTTGAGTGCTGACCTCAATGGTGCCGAACATGAGGTCGGCGGCGCCGAGCGTCGTCCGTTCCGCCTCCTCGATGATCGTCACGTCGCTCAGCGATCGAGCATTGGTGATGTAGCCGGGATCGCCGGGGCGAACTTGAGCCACGCCGGCGTCGAGGTCGAGATCGGTGACGGTCCACACGTCCCCTTGATGCAGATAGACCGCACCGGCATGAGCCGTCGAGGGAGCGGCGTGCGCCTCGACCGTGCCGATCACCCGGCCGGTGCCCTCCTCGATCAGCGAGACCCGGCGACCACCGGAGGACCGCAGGTCGGCGAGGTCGACAGCTCGATACCGCTCGGTCCAGAACCAGCCGCGCGGTCGTCGGCGGAGGAGCCCGGCGTCGGTCAGTGCATCGACGGCCTCGCGCGCGGCCGGTCCGAACAGATCGGGGGACAGGAAGCCCTCGTCGCACAGGGGTACCTCGGCCGCCGCCGCGCACAGATGCGGGCCGAGCACCTTGGGGTTGGCCGGGTCGAACACGAAGCTCTCCACCGGCTGCCCGAGCAGGAACTCCGGATGCTCCAGCAGGTACTGGTCGAGCTGGTCCTCACGAGCGACGAGCACGGCCATCGCATCCCGTCCGTCGCGACC
>JBQCJL010000042.1:0-5234 GCA_051952795.1 Marmoricola sp. | reverse complement strand
CGATCGCCATCATCAGCGTGGCGTCGTCGGCGAAGCTGTGCCGGCCGAGTCTCAGAGCCATTTTTGTGCCGGTTCGCGCTCAACAAGTGCAATCTCGCGCGCAACAACTGCAAGGTCGGCGGAGGTGAGGTGGTACTGGGCGAGAGCTATGGAATCGCCGACGGCATCACCGAGGCGCCGGTGCGCAGCCGCCAAGATCTGAGTCGCCATCGCACCCAAGTCTCGCAGCGCTTGGTGACGGTGCGCGCGGCGTCCCAGGTTGACTTGGGCGATCGCCTCGAGGCCGTGTACGCGCACGGTGTCGATCAACGCCGCGAGCTCGACCGCATAGCCCGTCGGCACCGACAGGCTCGCCATCAGCTCACGACGAACGGCCCACTCGCCGGCCAGCGGCTGGATCAACCCCGCCAGCTCGGGGAAATGCAGCGCGATCACGGGCCTCGCGACCAGTTCCGTCACCCGTCCACCCTCGAAGGGCTGCTCGTCGGAGCCGGTGACGAGCGGGCGCTCGTAGAAGCCCTTGACCAGCGATGCGGAGGACGTCAGGAGGGGGCCGAGGAGCCCGGGCACGAAGTGGGTGTCCCAGTCCGTGAGGTCGGCGTCCATGAAGACGATCAGGTCCCCGCGGGTGACGAACAGCGACTTCCACATCGCCTCGCCCTTGCCGCGATACGAGCCCAGGTCGGGTCGGATCTCGGCCGCGCGATGCACGACCGCGCCGGCGTCCTCAGCCACCTCGTAGGTGTCGTCGGTCGAGTCGGAGTCGATCACCACGATCTCGTCGATCAGCTGGGCGGTCTCCATCAGCGAGGTGCGCACGCGCGACACGACATCGCCGACGGTCGCCGCCTCGTTGCGCGCGGGAACGACCAGGCTGACCGTCTGCTCACTCGTCTGCTTGGCAGCGATCAGCGCATCGAGGGACCAAGCGCTCCAATCGAAGGTCGCCTGGGCGAACCAGTCCGCGGCCGAGGTCACCCCTCGACCCTATGCGGCACCTAGAACGGGCGGTCCTCAGGGTCGCCCGCACCCGTTCGGGCCTCACGAACGGCGCGACCGCGGGCGGCGTCCTTCTCGCGACGACGCGCGGCCCGCTCGCTGCGGCGCTCACTGCGGGGCACCAGCTGGAGCCGCTCCTCAGCAGCGATGCCGCGGTGGAGCTGGCGCGCACGCTCGAGCTCGGAGTCCAGCTCCGCGCCGAAGATCAGGGCCACGTTGGTCACCCACAGCCAGACCAGCGTCAGGATCGCGCCGGCCAACGAGCCGTACGTGCGGTCGTAGCTGTGGACGTGCACGACGTAGAGGCCGAGGCCGGCCGACGCGATGAGCCAGACGAGGATCGCGAAGGATGCGCCGACCGAGAGGAAGCGCGGGCGTCCCTGCCGGATGTTCGGGGTCAGGTGGTACAGCAGCGCGATCACGCCGATCACGAGGATCAGCAGCACGGGCCACTTGGCGATGTCCCACACCTGGACGGCCTGATGCCCGACGCCCATCCGCTTGCCCACCGACCGGGCGACCGATCCGCTCACCAGCATGATGAGCAGGCCCGCGGTGCACATGGTCGTGGTGAGGATGGTGACCACGAAGTTCATCGGGCGCAGTCGCCACCAGGGGCGCCCCTCGTCGACCTCGTAGACACGGTTCATCGCGCGTCCGAAGGCGCCCACATATGCCGAGGCCGACCAGAGCGCCGCGATCAGGCCGACGGCGAAGGTCACGCCCGCCGCGTTGGAGTGCGCGATCGAGTGCAGCGGCGTACGGATGTTGTTGAGGAAGTCGCTGGACACCAGCGGGCGCAGCACGTCGAGGACGAAGTTCACACCCTTCTCGCCCTGACCGAACAGTCCCAGCGTGGAGAAGATCGCGAGAGCGGCGGGGAAGATCGCGAGAACGCCGTAGTAGGTGAGGGCCGCCGCGAGGTCGGTGCCCTGGTCCTCGATGAACTCGGCCACCGTCTTGCGCAGGATCGTGGCGGCCGACCGCCGCGGGAGGCGCTCGTGCTCCTCCCCCTCGGGTCCGTCGAGGAAGCTCACCGTCGACCCGAGCACGATCTCGTCGCTGATGGTGGTGCGCGGCTCTTCGGCCTGCAGCGCTTCGGGAGTCTTCGAGGTGGCGTCGCTCTGCATCTCGCCGACCTCGGCGGAGGTGTCCTCGGGGGTGGTGGTGTTGGGAGTCATCTCCGCCTCACTCTCGGTCGTCGAATCGTCGTCCTGCTTGCGATTGCGAAACCTCATGTGATCCTCCCTGACCGGGATCCGGCTACGGGACGGTCATCGGCTGTTCGTCGCGCAGGAAAGTGCGATCCCATCGAGGATGTCGTGTTCGGAGACCAAAACCGAGCCGACGCGCGTACGCCGGAGCAAGACATCGAAAATCACAGCACCGGCGCCGATCACGTCCGCGCGACCGGGATGCATGTATCCCAGGGCGCGGCGCTCGTCGCTCGACAGGGCGATGAGGTCGGCGATGGTCGCGCGGACCCGCTCGACCGACAGCTCGGCGTGGTGGATGCGGTCCCGTTCATAGGTCTCGAGACCCAAGGCCCCAGCGGCGATGGTCGTCACCGTTCCTGCGACCCCCACCACCGTGCGGGCGGCCGTCACGTCCACGCCCGCGTCGGCGAGGGTGTCCATCGCCGCCTCCACATCGGCGGTCGCGGCGGCGACCTGCTCCGTGGTCGGCGGATCGTCGGCGAAATGGCGCTCGGTCAACCGAACCGACCCGATGTCCAACGATCGCGCCGCTTCGACGCTCTTTCCGCCGAGGATGAGCTCGGTCGATCCGCCCCCGATGTCGATGACGAGGTACGGCTGGGGGTGCTGCTCGCCCAGCGATCCCACCGCTCCGGCGAAGGACAGCGCGGCCTCCTCGGCCCCCGGGATCACCTCGGGGTCGACCCCGATCACCTCGCGGACGGCTGCGGCGAACTCCGCTGCGTTCTCCGCATCCCGAGCCGCCGAGGTCGCGCAGAACCGCGTCCGCTCGACGCCGAAGGAGCGCGCCACCGCGTCGAAGTCGGTCAGCGCGGTGAGCATGCGCTCCATCGCCGCATCGCCGATGCGGCCGGTGCGGTCGACGCCCTCGCCGAGCCGCACGATCCGCATGTCGCGGGCGAGCTCGGTCATCGTGTCGCCGTCGAAGTCGGCCACCAGAAGACGCAGCGAGTTGGTGCCGCAGTCGTAGGCCGCGACCCTCATTCGACCTCCACGCACGGCCCCGACTTCCACCAGCCGTCGATGGCCTCGAGAGCCTCGTCCCCGAGCGGGTTCACTCCCGGACCCTGTGCCAGCGACTGACCGACCAGCACATGCAGGCACTTCACGCGCGTCGGCATGCCGCCGGCCGAGATGCCCGCGATCTGCGGGGGCTCGTCGCCGATCTCGGCGCGAGCCGCCAGGTAGGCCTCGTGGGCGCGCTGATAGGCCGCGGCGAGCTCCGGATCCGCCTCCAGCCGCTCGCTCATCTCCTTCATCAGGCCGGAGGCCTCTAGGGTCCCGATGCGCGAGCTGACCCGCGGGCAGGTGATGTAGAAGGTCGTCGGGAAGGGCGTGCCATCCTCCAGCTGCGGCTCGGTGACGACCACGGTCGGATTGCCACAGGGGCAGCGATGCCCGATGCCGTGCACCGAGCGCATGGGCCGTCCGAGCTGCGCCTTCATGGCCGCGCGATCGGCCGGCGCGATGTCGTCCGCGCTCATTGACCGGTGATCCGCTTGGCCGGAGCCGGCTTCTTGACCTGGGGCGGACTGTCGGCCGTCTTGAACGCGGCGGCCTCCTTGCTCCACCACGACGTCGGCGTGGTCGAGACCGTGGGCGGCTGTGCATCGAGCTCCGCCTTCGAGTTCAGCGGCTGGCCATCCGGGCCCAGCACCACGTAGGGCGTCTGACCCGGCATGACCCAGCCGAAGCGGAGGCGGGCCTGCTGCTCGATGTAAGAGGGGTCGCGCAGCCGCTTCTGCTGTTCCTTCGACGCCGCGATGCTGGCCTGCGAGGCGGCGATCTGCGCTTGCAGCTGATGGATCTGATCGCTCTGCCGCAGGTAGGCGCGCAGCGACGAGCCGAAGGAGATCACCAGCGCCCCGATGACGAGAAGCAGGATCACGAGGCGGTTGGTCGCGCGGGATCCACGCTCCGCGGGCGGCGCTGCCTTGGCGATCGGCTTCGCCGCGGGCCGTCGCGCGCCCGTCCGGCTCGCGGCAGGACGGCGCGCCGACGTACGGGTCGACTTCGACGCCGACTTGCCCGTCGGTCGAGGCGCGCCGCGTGCCACCGTCCAGCCTCCTTTGAGAGCTCTCAGCCGTTGTAACGCGGGAAGGCACCGCGACCGGCGTAACGCGCCGCATCGCCGAGCTCTTCTTCGATGCGCAGCAGCTGGTTGTACTTGGCGACGCGCTCGGATCGGGCCGGTGCGCCCGTCTTGATCTGGCCACAGTTCACCGCGACGGCGAGGTCGGCGATGGTGGTGTCCTCGGTCTCCCCCGAGCGGTGGCTCATAATGCAGCGGTAGCCGTTGCGGTGCGCCAGCTCGACGGAGTAGATGGTCTCGGTGAGCGATCCTATCTGGTTCACCTTCACCAGCAGTGCGTTCGCCTGGCCGCCGGCGATGCCGCGCTGCAGGCGCTCGACGTTGGTCACGAACAGGTCGTCACCGACGAGCTGCGTCTTGGCGCCGAGCTCGTCGGTGATGATCTTCCAGCCGTCCCAGTCCTCCTCGTTGAGGGGATCCTCGATGCTCACGATCGGATAGTTCGCAACCAGATCGGCGTAGTAGGCGGTCATCTCGGCGGCGCTCTTGCCGGCGCCCTCGAACGTGTAGACACCGTCCTTCTCGAACTCGCTCGCGGCCACGTCGAGCGCGAGCACGACATCACGGCCGAGCGTGAGGCCGGCACCCTCGATGGCGGTCGAGATCAGGTCGAGTGCGGCGCGGTTGCTGCTCAGGTCGGGGGCGAAGCCGCCCTCGTCGCCGACGCCGGTGGCCAGACCCTGCTTCTTCAGCACGGACTTGAGCGAGTGGTAGACCTCAGCGCCCCATTGCAGCGACTCGCGGAAGGTCGCGGCGCCGATCGGCGCGATCATGAACTCCTGGATGTCCACGTTGGTGTCCGCGTGGGCGCCGCCGTTGAGGATGTTCATCATCGGGACGGGCAGCAGGTGGGCGTTCGGGCCACCGACGTACTTGAAGAGCGGCAGGTCAGCCGAGTCGGCGGCCGCGCGCGCGACCGCGAGCGA
>JBQCJL010000041.1:0-2884 GCA_051952795.1 Marmoricola sp. | reverse complement strand
CTGGTTCTGAACTTCGTCCCGATCGGTGGCTCGACCCGCCGCATCTGGTAACCGCGCCGAGGGGGATCTCACTCGGCGTCTGCCGAGACCAGTCCGGTTCGGTACGCGATCACCACAGCTTGGGCTCGATCTCGGAGCCCCAGTTTGGTGAGCACGCGCGAGACATGCGTCTTAACCGTGGATTCGCCGATCACGAGGTGCCGGGCGATCTCCGCGTTGGAATAGCCGCCGCCGAGGAGCATGAGGACCTCGCGCTCGCGCTCGGTCAGCGGTTCCAGAACGCTCTGGCGGCCGGTTTCCGGCACCGGGCGGCATAGCCGCTGAACCAACGCTCGCGTGACGGCGGGCGCGACGAGGGCATCGCCGGTCGCGACGGTGCGAATCGCGTGGATGATCTCGTGTCGATGGGAGTCCTTGAGCAGGAACCCGCTGGCTCCGGCGTTGATCGCGTCGTAGACGTACTCGTCGAGGCCGAAGGTGGTCAGCATGATGACGCGGGGCGCATTCGGCGTGGAGCCGATCTCGCGCATCGCGGTGATCCCGTCGAGGACGGGCATGCGGATGTCCATCAAGACGACGTTCGGTGACGTCTCCTCGATGACGTGGAGAGCATCCTGGCCGTTCCCGGCTTCGCCGACGACCTCGATGTCCGACTCGACTTCCGCTATCGCACGCAAGCCGTCCCGGATCAGCGCTTCATCGTCGACGATGAGTAGGCGGATCATGGCGAGACCGCCATTGAGTGGGGGAAGCGCGCTTCCACGCAGACTCCACCGGTCGGCGGGGTGATGACCTCGACGCGCCCCTGGTAGAGCTCGGCACGCTTCTTCATGCCCTTGATGCCGTGGCCGGCCACGGGCGGACGGATGACGGTCCCACCGCTGCGGACCCTAGCGACCAGGCCGTCCTCCTCATCGCGGATATCGATGGTCGCGGTGACGGGGCGGTCCGCATGCTTGATCGCATTGGTCAGTGCTTCCTGGACGATCCGATACACAGTGGCCTCGAGGCCGGGTGGGATCGGGCGGAGATTCGGTGTGATCGTCAGCTCGACGTCGACGCCCGCCTCGCGGACCGGTTGCACGAGCTCGCCGAGGTCACGAAGCCGCGGGGTGGGGCGGAAAGACGCCGCGCTGGATTCAGAGGTGACCTCGACGAGGCGTCGCATCTCCTCCAACGTCTCGCGAGCGGTGGTCTCGACCGCCGCGATGTTGCGGTCGGTCGCGCCCAAGCTGGCTGACTCCAGACTGGCACGCGCCGCCATCGCCTGGATGAGGATGACGCTGAGCCCGTGACCGACCAGGTCGTGCAACTCGTCGGAGATCCGGCTTCGCTCAGCGGCGACGGCACGGAGAGCCATCGCGTGGCCGGTCTCGTCGCTCTCGAGGAGGCGGTCGATGAGGAGGTCCTCTCGTTGAGCGCGCGCCCGGAGGACGCGGCCGATGATGGCGGCCCCGGCGATGACGAGCAGGGGGAGGAGGACCAACGCGGCGGGGCCATGGCTCGTGTGGCCGCTCAGATGGAGGATGACGGCCACGACGGTAACGGCCAGACCGGCCGCCAGCTGCCGCCTGGTTCCCCACCGTCCGATCGCGTAGCACCCGATGACGAGGGGCAGCAGCGGCGCGAGGCCCTCAGCGAATCCGACGGAGAGTCCGGCGGCGGTGAGGATGAGAGCGGATGCCGTCAGGCAGGCCAGCGGGGCCTGGCGCCGCCATGCCAGCACGGCCGTCGACAGGGCGAAGGTCAGCGCGGTGAACCATGCGGGTCCGGGTCGGACTGACGTCCCCGCTATCGGAAACCAGGCCTCCTGCTGACCGACCAGGCCGACGACGCCGAGCAGCGCGATATCTCGCGAGCTGACTCGACGAATCGCTGCCAGATACTGCACCACGACGGGAGCCTAAGCCGTCCGGACCGCGCGAGGGATCCGTCTGCGGGCGGACATCGGTAGACCCCAGGGCGACGGGCTCCCGCTCCTGGACTCCTCAGGTCATCCGAACCATTCGCGATTTCCCTCGCCAGCGGGATTTCCTGGCGTCGCGCGGTTCCTAGCGTGAGTCGCGCCCGTGACAGTCGCGGGGCCGTCACCTCGAGGAGATCACCATGCCGCAGACGTCCGTGCGATCGGCTCCCTGGACCGCTCTTGCCGTGACCTTCTTCGTCGGGACGTCCGTCGCCCTGCCGATCGTCCAACGGGGTCACTACGACGTTCCCTCACAGACGATCAGTGAGCTCGCACTCGGCTCCTGGGGCTGGTTGCAGAATCTGGCCTTCTGCATCCTCGGCGCTGGCACCCTGTTCCTGGCTGTTCAGGTGCGGCGGGTCCTTGGTGCGCGGGTCGCGCCGCGGCTGCTTGCGGTCGCTGCGGTCCTCGACGTCGTCTCATCGATATTCCACGCCGTTCGCATGGGCGATCCCCAGACCACTGCGAGCATCGTCCACACCGCAGCCGGCATCAGCACGTTCTTCCTCAGCTACGCGGCCATGTTCGCGCTGGTTCGGCCGTTGCGCGCGAATCCCCGAATGAGCGGCTTCGCCACGCCCACGTTGGTGTGGGCCGTCGTCAGCGTGCTTGCTTTCCTCACCTGCGCACCACCGGTGGTCGGTCAGGCGCACTTCGGCATCGGGCAGCGGATCATGGCTGCCACGTTCATGACCTGGATCTTCGCGATCTCATGCTTGTTCGGATCGGAGGAGTCACATCGGTCCTAGCCCGACTCGCCAGCACCTGCTCGTCCATCGAACATCAAGAAGTGTCGGTGGTGGCTGGTGGAGTGGGTTCATGCCACCGACCACGACCACGATGACTGCCGTTGCGCCGGTGGTGGTGTTGGATCGGGCGGTTGCTGCGTTGGCGGCGCAGGAGCGGGCGGCGGTGGAT
>JBQCJL010000040.1:0-9153 GCA_051952795.1 Marmoricola sp. | reverse complement strand
AGATGTCCCCGTCGCCGATTCGGTGTTCATCGACGATGTCGACATGGCGGCTCGACAGACATCCCTGGATCGCATCCGGAGCAATTGAGGGCTAGGTCAGGATCCGCCGTTCCACCCCTACCCGTCCAAAGGAAGACACATGCGTTGCGCGTCTCTGGTTCACGATTATCCCCATCGGATGGCAGGGCACTGCGGTTCCGGTGCGATGCGCGACCTGCTGCAATGGCGGGGTTTGGGCTGGGGTGGTCCACCGTCCGAGGGCTTGGTGTTCGCTCTCGGAGGAGCAATAGGGTTGTCGTACCTGCGATCCAGCAAGCTCGTGCCGCCGTTGTATCTGGTGGGGCGCGGCGCCGACTTCGAGGTCGACCTGCCCGTTCGCCTGGGCGGGCAAGTCCAGGTCCTGACCACCGATGACGCCGGCGAGGGCTGGTCCTGGGTTCGCGACGAGATCGACGCCGGCCGACCGAGCTTGGTGTGGGGCGATATCGCCGAGCTTCCGTATCTCCGGGTGCAGTTGCAGATGAGTCGACATGACATCGTTGTCATCGGCTATGACGAGGGCGCGGGGATCGCGTTGGTCGTAGACAACGACCGCGCCGAAGTGCAGGAGATCCCACTCGAAGCACTCGCGCGTGCCAGATCTTCGATGTCTTTCCCCCAGCCAACTCGACACTGCACCTATCGGATCACTTGGCCGGATGAGCTGCCGGCTATCGCAGAGGTTGCTTCCGCAGCATTCAGGCAATCCGCTGACAACATGAGGTGGCCGTCGAAGGCTGGCATCGCAGTTGGCATGGAGGGGAATGAACCTGAGGGCCTGTTGGCCGCTGAGACGTTCGCCGCAGACGTTCAAACCTGGCGGGACATGCCTGCCGAAGATGTCGCGGTCCTCTTGTTCAGCGTCGGCGCCTTCATCGAGAAAGCGGGAACCGGGGGTGGTCTCTTCCGACGCCTGCTGGCTGAGGGATCCGACGAGGTCGCTCGGCTCACGGGTGACGTACCGACCGCGCGCCTTGCCGGGGCCGCTCATCGATCTGCGGCTGCTTGGAGTGAGACAGCTCGCGTTGCGATCCAACGTGACGTCGATCTGCGAACACGACTGACGTCGCTGTCGGCGGTGGCCGGTCGTCTGCCCGAGGTCGAGGACGAGCTGGTGGGCGCCCTGGAGTACGCCTCTAGTTCCTTGGCCACGCGGCGGTCCTGACCGTCCGGCTTACCCAGATACTCGGCGACTCATCTCTGATGCCGCCTCGGTCCGAACATATTCACGAGTGAAGGAATGCCATGCAGAGCACCATCATGAACGCCCCGCTGACGACTGCGGCGATCGTGCGTCACGGTTCGAATGTGCACCGCTTCGCCAACGTGCGCACATTGCAGCCCGATGGCACCGTCCGGATGGCCACGTTCGCTGAGGTCGGACGGCGATCAGCCCAACTGGCGAATGCGCTGAGGGCCTGCGGAATCAGCGGGGATGAGCGGGTTGCGACCCTGATGTGGAACAACCAGGAGCATGTCGAGGCCTACTGCGGGGTGCCATCGATGGGCGCGGTGCTGCACACTCTCAACCCGCGGCTCACCCCCGAACAGCTTGCGTACATCGCGAACCACGCTGACGACCGAGTGGTCATTGTCGATGGAAGCCTGGCTCCCCTCCTTGCACCGGTGCTCCCTCAGATCAGTAGCGTGCACACAGTCGTCGTGACCGGCGACGTCGATCTGGCGCCGCTGGGTCGCGACGGGGTCACGGTCGTCGGTTACGAGGAGTTCATCGCCGGTCAGCCGGAGCACTTCGAGTGGCCCGACGTCGATGAGCAGTCCGCTGCAGCGCTCTGTTACACCTCAGGCACCACCGGCAATCCCAAGGGCGTCGCCTACAGCCATCGGTCAACGTACCTACATTCGATGGCGGCCTGCGCGGCGGACAGCCTCCGCGTTACATGCGATGACCGAGTGCTCGCGATCGTGCCGATGTTTCATGCGAACGCATGGGGTCTGGTCTACGCCGCTCTCATGGCGGGCGCCGACATGCTGCTGCCGGACCGCTTCCTTCAGGCCGGACCCCTCGTTCGGCTGATCGACGCACAGAGGCCGACGATCGCCGGGGCGGTTCCCACGATCTGGAGCGACGTCCTCAACTATCTGGAAGAGAACCCGGGCTACGACGTTTCCTCACTCGGTCTAGTCGCCTGCGGTGGCTCGGCGGTCCCCCTTCATTTGATGCGGATCTTCGAGGAGAAGTACGGCGTTCAGATCGTCCAGGCCTGGGGAATGACAGAAACCTCGCCGCTGGCGGCTATCGCACGGCCTCCTGTGGCGCTCGAGCCCGAGGACCGATGGCGACTGCGCGCCACTCAGGGCCGTCCGGTCGCGGGTGTAGAAATCAGGCTCGTGGACGATGAGGGTAATGGACTTCCGCACGACGGTGTGGCAGTCGGGGAACTCCAGGTTCGCGGCCCCTGGATCACGGGCTCGTACGTCGGTGATGAAGACAGCTCAGACAAGTTCCAGGACGGCTGGCTGCGCACCGGCGATGTCGGTCGCATCGATGCGCGCAGTTTCGTCACGCTGACGGATCGAGCCAAGGACGTAATCAAGTCCGGTGGAGAGTGGATCTCCTCGGTAGAGCTCGAATTGCTTCTCGCCGGACACCCAGACGTCCTGGAGGCGGCTGTGATCGCGGTACCCGACGAGAAGTGGCAGGAGCGTCCGCTGGCCGTGATCGTGGCACGCGAGGGCAGAGAGATTGCGCCTTCTCAACTGCGCGACTTCCTCGACGGCAAGGTGGCTAAGTGGTGGCTGCCAGAGCGTTGGAGTTTCGTCTCCGAGGTCCCGAAGACCTCGGTGGGCAAGTTCGACAAGAAGCTTTTGCGTTCTCGCCACGCCGCGGGGGACCTGACGGTGAGCGAAATCTAGAGCTGTCTCTGCAGATGGAGGAATTGATGGCCATTGCACCAAGTGGCGGCCCGAATGGCCAGCGCTCGTGGAAGCGGAAGCTGATGGAGTCACAGTTGGCGACGGCGACGCGATTGCCCGTTGGACGGCGCACCTGGCGGCCGAACGTCCCATGGAGATTGGGCGGAGGCTGTCGCCGCACTCCCCGCAATGCGCGGGATGTGGTCCCCGAGAATCCCGCTGGTCTGGGACTGCATGTGTGCGCACCGCGGCTGGTGTCGAGGTGATCCATCACTTCTCTGAGGCGCAGGTTGGTGCGCCGGGAATCGCGCACGGTGGTGCCGTCGCCATGGCTTTCGACGACCTCTTCGGATTTGCGCTCGACACCGTCGGATCACTAGCGGTGACGCGGAGTTTGACCATTGAATATCAAGCGCCGTTCATCCTCCATCATCCCTACACCTTTAGGGCAGAGGTGGCCGACTGAGCAGGGCGGCGCCTCCTGCTGCATGCTGACGCCTGGGATGAGGCGGGTGGGCTGGCGGGATCTGCATCGGCGACCTTCGTCGTGGTCGAATCGCAGCATTTCACCGCGGCGAGTGGGGCGGGAGGCTGATTGGCGGCGGTCGACTTCCGAGCAGTTGCGATTCGCGTTTCTCGTCACGGTATTGAGCGCTTGGTCACCAGTCGTATTGGGGTTGGTGCGCGCCACACCTGTCCAGCCTCGAGATCAGGCTGGTTTGGTGCCGGTGGCGTCTCGGAAGTGGTCGATGTCGACCATGATGAAGAGTGCGGAAGCCTCCGCGACCGGCTTCCCGCCAGGCGCCGCGACTGAGGCCGAGACGTTGAGCTTTCGGCCGTCGATGCCGTCGATGGCGGCGGAGAAGGTGTAGGGGACTTCGAGCAGCAGCGGTGCGAGGTAGTCGACCGTCAGTTGGCGCGTCACCGCTGGCCCTCCGGCCTTGAAGAGCAGAAAGCCGAAGAGGTCGTCGAGCACGGCAGCGACTGCGCCGCCGTGGACGATGCCCGGTGCTCCGACGTGGCGTTCGTCGAAGGTGTGGATGGCCTCGACCCCTGTGTCGGTCGACCGGACCTTGATCGCGAAGCCGTGCGGGTTCTGTGGCCCGCATCCAAGGCAGTGGTCGTGGTGCGGAGGGATAGGACCGTTGGCTTCCATGAGCGCATGTCGGGCGTACCACTCGGCGAGTAGCCCGTCGATGTTCAACATGTGTGTCCTTCCGTCAACGGTGCGCAGTCGTGGCGCGGGTCGGTGCCTGTTCAGCTGTCTACTGGTATTGCCCTAGCGGCCTTGCTTGGCCACCAGTTGTGTTGTTGGAGGAGCGCTGCGCAGGCCGGAACCACCATGCTGCGAACCACGAAGGTGTCAAGGATCAGCCCGCTGGCAACCGCGAAACCGATCTCGCTGAGGTTGGTCAACGGAGCGAACAGCAAGGCCACGAAGGTCGCGGCGAAGATGATCCCGGCGGCCGTAATGACGGGGCCCGTCTTGGTGACGGCGTGTCCCACCTTCTCGGGTGTGAGGTCGAGGCCGGTCTCGCGCATTCGGCTCATCAGGAGGATGTTGTAGTCGGCGCCGACGGCGACGAGGAGGACGAAGACCATGACGGGGACGGTGAAGTCGATGTTGGTTCCGCCGATGTGCTGGAAGACGAGGGTCGTGAGTCCGAGTGCCGCAGCGCAGGAGAGGACGACTGAGATCAGCAGGTAGAGCGGTGCGACGAGTGCTCGCAGGGCGATGATGAGGATCAGGAGCACCACGAGAAGTACGACGCTGACGACGAGTTGTGCGTCGCTGGTCATGTAGTGCTGGAGGTCGGCGCCGAGCCCGCCGGCTCCGGTGGCCTGGACGGTAGAGCCGGCCAGGGCTGTTCCTCGTAGCGCCTGTTGAGCCGCAGCGCGGATCGCGGTGTAGCGAGCTTGGCCGTTGGAGCTGAGTGGATCTGTGGATCCGATGACCTCGATACGGGCGACCTTGCCGTCGGGGGAGAGGTAGATGCTGCGTGCGTGGGCGAGGTCGGAGTTCTTGAGGGCACCCGTTGGAAGGTAGAAGCCGCCGGCAGATGCTGTGTTCGCGTTGTCGTGGATCGCGTTGAGGTAGGAGGCCGACTGGCCCAGGCCGAGGGTCAACTGTCGGGTCTGGGCTGCGAGTCTGGCTACGCCGCCACTGATGGCTTTGGCGCCCGTCGACATCTGGGTTGTTCCTGACGCGAGTTGTTCTAGATGAGCGGCGAGTTGGGCTTGTGCCTGCGCGAGTCGAGAGCTCGCAGCGTTGGCCTGCTCGAGACCTTGGGCAAGCTGGTCCAAGCCCGCGGCAAGGTTGCCGTTGCCGGAGGCGAGTTGTCGAGCGCCTGAGGCGGCCGCGGCGAGACCGGGCACGAGTTGGTTGCGTTGCCCAGAGGCGATCTGACTGAGACCGGATCGGGCGCGGGAACAGATCGGGTCAAGTCCGCACAGCACGTCACCGTTGAGTGCGCTAACGATCTGCTCGAGGCCAGTGACAGCCTCGGCGACCTGGTCGTGGGTCATTGCTAGTGCGTTCGCGAGTCGGGTGGCGCCAGCACGCAGGTCGGCAGCGCCGACCGATGCCTTCTTGATGCCTGTGGTGGCTTGGCCCAAGCCGGTGGAGAGTTGTGTCGTCCCTGAGCTGAGTTGGTGGGTGCCGTTCGCTGCCCTGGTGGTGCCGCTGGAGACTTGGCTAAGGGCTGAGCCCAGCGTCTGACTACCTCCAGCGAGGCGGCGCAGGCCCGGTTGTCCCGCCTTGAGTTTCGCGTCGGCTTGTTGAAGTCCGCGTGCGACGGTGCCGAGCTGGTCGGCGATCACAGCAGGTTTTAACGGGCTACCTGCGGGTTGGGTCATGCTCAGCACGCTGGTCACGTTGGGCACCTTGGACACGGCCGCACTGACCTGGTTGATGACAGCGAGGTCCGCACTGTTGGCCATGCTCTTGCTGGAGGAGATCAACAGATAGTCGGGCAAGGTCTGGTTGGCGGGGAAATGTTGGGCGAGCGCGGCGAGTCCGAGGTTGCTGGGTGAGTCGCTGGGCTGGGCGCTGCGCTCGTCGAAGGACAGGTGCATGGTCGGAGCGAAGGCGGCGAGGAAGAGAAGTCCTGCAGTGGCGATGCCTAACACCCTTGCTGGATGAGCGCTGACGAGGTCGCCGATCCGAGCCCAGCCGTGACCGGGGGACGCAGGCGTACTGGGTCCGATCCTGGTCCCCAGCCACACCATGAGTGCAGGTGTGAACGTCAGGCTGACGACCACTGTCACCGCGACACAGATCGCCATGGCGGGCCCGGTCGTGGAGAAGATCGCCAACTGGGCAAAGGACAGCGACAAAGCTCCGAGGATGACAGTTGCCGCAGAGGCAAGGATCGCCGGACCGATACGACCTACCGCGATCCCCAGGGCTTCGGCGGGAGGCTTGCCGTCGGCGAACTCCTCGCGGAAGCGACTGATCAAGAACACGCAGTAGTCGGTGCCGGCGCCGAGTGTGATGGCGATGATGAACGCATCGGTGTAGGTCGACAGCGCGACGCCATGCTCACCCACCAACGCCAACAGCCCACGCGTGCAGACCAACGCGATCCCGATGGTGGCCAGGGGAATGAGAACGGTGATCCAGCGTCGATAGACCAACCACAAGATCACCAGCAGCAACACGATCGTGACAGCGGTGATCTTCACGGAGGCGGCGTTGACCGCGGTGGTGAGGTCGGTGATCATCGCTGGGTCGCCGGTGACGTAGAGGGTTGTCCCCGCCGGCGGGTGCAGGGTCGCGATCAGCGAGCGCAGCCACACAACGTCGTCGTTGGCTTGGGGCGTTCCGACCTGAGCCGAAACCCCGACGGCGATATACGTGGCTCGTCCGTCCTTGCTGGTCAGCGCTGAACGAGCTTGCGGGTCTCCGGCATAGTCCTGAAGTTCAGGGAATCGTGCGGGCTCCGCGCGCAGCTTGTTGACCAGACGGCCGTACAACGCCTGATCGGCGTTATCGAGTCTGTGGCTTGAGGCCATCACGATGAAGAGGTAGGACGACGTCTTCCCGGTGCCGAACGCCGTGTCCATCGCGCGCAGACCGGTCAAGGTCGAGGACTCGGGCGGTAGGAAGGCGGTCGTGCTCCGTTGCACGACGGTCCCCAGGGGAGTCACGAAGACGGTTAGGCCGATGGCGATCAATAGCCATCCGGTCACCACCGCTGCGGGGAATCGGCAACCGACCTCGAGGAATCCGCTCAGCACACGCGCTCCAAGCCGGCGGTTCAGACGAGCCCTACCTTGCAAGACCTCAACTCCTCGTGGTCATCGCGGATTTCAGAGAGCGGCTTAGTAATCAGATTACAAAGTATGATTGCCGCCAAAGGTCGACTGGGTCAACCGTCTAGCCGTATCGATCGACGACGCGGAAAGAGTGACGAGCCGGAATGCGAAGCGTGCCCAGCAAGATCGCCATGAAGCTCTGTATGCGGCCGCCGATCTATCGCTGAGAAGGGCATTGCCGACGCCAAGATCGACGAGATCGCGGGCGCGTCTGGCGTCCCGGTCGCGGCCCTGTACTACTACTTCTCCGGCAAGGAAGAGATCCTCGCCTTCATGCTCGGCGACATGCTCGAAGCCATCAGCGGAGAGGTCGGCGCCGCCATCATCCAGCCGGGAACCGCGCTCGAACGAGTGTGGAGTCGGATCCAATTTCCCAACAATTTCCTAGAAACCGCGCGCAACCTAGGGATCGGCGACTCCCTCCTTCGCGCGCTCCACGCTCAGCACGGTACGAGCGCAACCGCCAGGTGAGCGTGGAGCCGGATCAACAGACCTTTCCGCGTGTTCTGGGTTCGAGTCCCAGCCGGGGCACGAGCCGACGTTCGCAGGAAATCGTCGAGCCCTCACCCTTGCATCAGCCTCGCTTGAGTGTTATATGAAATCTATATCAGCCAGTAGAGGTCACAGTGCCTCGGTGACCTCGCCACGAGACAAGAGGAGCACAAGGCGGAGGTGGAGAAGATGCTGATGCGATCAGACCCGTTCAGGGAATGGGACAGGCTCACCCAGCAGCTTCTTGGCGCGAACGGAACGTCGGCCAGGCCTGCGGTGATGCCCATGGATGCATGGCGCGAGGGCGAGACCTTCCGGGTGGAGTTCGATCTCCCCGGCGTCGATCCGGATTCGATCGACCTCGATGTGGAACGCAATGTGGTCACAGTGCGAGCGGACCGTCCGGAGAGCGAGGGCGAGCGCGAGGTCTTGGCCTCGGAACGTCCTCATGGGGTGTTCGGCCGGCAACTCGTGCTGGGCGACAACCTCGATGCCGAGCGGATCACGGCCACGTACGACCGAGGGGTCCTGACACTGCTCATCCCGGTTGCCGAGCAGGCCAAGCCGCGCAAGATCACGGTGACGACGAACAGTAGCGAAGCGCAGGCCATCAGCGCCTGACCGCGGTGGGCGATTGTCATGGCTGTCGGTGAGCCGCTGCTGCAACAGGCTGCCTCGTTGGAGGACGAGTTCATGTCGCTCGTCTGCTCCGACGAGGAGTTGCTGCGCGCCGAGTTCGAGCAGATCGTGGCCTCGCTCGGAGAGCAGCCGCCCGACCACGCACGCCCGCGGTTCCGGTCAGGCGACGCCAAGCCGGACAGCCATCCGCAGCCGGTCGACGGCCTTCGATTCCCTGTCGGCCGCACTGCAGGGCTCGAGATCTGGGCGCGTACCCGATCGCCTCCGGCTGCCCGGAGACGCACGCCGCGAAGGGAGGTGTCGCCCCGATCAGAACTGAATACCGCAGAGGTCACCGCCGCCTCGCCCGCGACGTCGACACGTTCATGCGCTCCCCACGCGAGCGCCCGCGCCGCCCGCGCATTCCCAGTGCGGGCCGGGCGGCGGGCCTCTGTGACCTCCACTCGTCCTCTTCTACCCCCCGGCCATCCATGACGACCGTGAGCAACGACCCGTATGTGACCCTCGGGCTGGCGTCGACAGCGACGCCGGTTGAGGTCCGCCGCGCCTTCCGCGCCCTCGTCCATCGCCATCACCCGGACACGCGGCAGGACGTCGCTCCAGCGCAGGAGGCGGCCGCCGACGCTCTGCTGCAAGAAATCCTGGCCGCCTACCATCTGCTCGGCGATCCCCACCGTCGAGCGGCCTATGACCGCTCGCGTGGCATCAGGTCATCGAGCAGCGGCGCTAAGGTCGGAGCCAGATCTCCGCAGACCCCCTGGATCGTCGCCGGTCCGGTGCGATGGCACC
>JBQCJL010000039.1:0-5867 GCA_051952795.1 Marmoricola sp. | reverse complement strand
GGTTCACCGACGCGGGGTGGAGCAGCTCGGTAGCTCGCTGGGCTCATAACCCAGAGGTCACAGGTTCAAATCCTGTCCCCGCTACAAAATGCAGGGCCTGACCAGCGGAAACGCTGATCAGGCCCTGTTGCTTTCCCTCGCTCCGATCGCCAACCCCCTGCCGCCTAGCCACCACGACGACATGCAGTTCGGGCGTTTTCGCGCTCGAATGCCCCGCTGGACGCCGAACTGCGTGTCCCGATGGTCGGCCCATCCCGGAGCGCTGGCCGCGTCGGTGGCAACACGCCGCACAGATGCGGCAGCGAAGCTGTACGGCACAGCTAGCGTCGGGACATGAGCGACAAGCACCCTCCGGCGGTGCAGAGGCACCCCTCGGTCATCGAGCACGACCTCAAAGCGGCGAACGACTTCCAGATCAAGCTCGCGGACGGCATCACGGCCTTCGCCGGGTCGATGAAGTTCGTCTATGCGCACATCGTCCTCTTCGCCGTCTGGATGCTCTTCATCGAGAAGAACCCCTGGCCGACGCTGACGCTGGTCGTGTCGCTGGAGGCAATCTTCCTGTCGACCTTCGTGATGATCGGACAGAACCGGCAGGCAGCGTTCCAGCAGGCCAAGGCCGATCACGACTTCGTCTCCCAAGAGCTCGAGCTGAAGGAGAACACGACACTCACCAAGCAGATCCACGATCTGACGGTCAGGATCGACTCCCTGGTTCAGGAGTTCGCGGCAAAGAGGTAGTGCCGGTGATGTCCACGGTGAGCACCACGTGGCCGCCGTCCTGTCGCTGATGGACGACAGGCCCGGCCGCGCTGATCAGATGCCGGGCGGCGGTGTTGGTGGCGAGCATGTCGGCGCGGAACCGGGCGATCCCCGCCGAGCGCGCTCGGTGCGTGAGCCGGTGGAGAAGCTCATCGCCCAGACCCCGGTGCTGCCAGGCGTCGGCGACGAGGACTGCGATCTCCGCAGTGTCGGTCTCACCGTCCCGCGCGTAGCGGGCGACGGCGATCATCACGCCGTCGGCGAGCGCGACGATGGCTTCGCGCTGACCAGGATCGAGGTCCAAGAGGCGGTCGAGCAGCGGCTCGCTCAGACTCGTCAGCGCGCCATGGAAGCGCGCGATCGCCGACTGGGGAGAGACCCGCGTGGGGAGGTCCGCCAACAGGTCACGGTCTGCGGCGGTGAGATCGCGAATCTCCAGGTCGTGGACGTCCTCCGTCGTCACGGCGAGCCGTCGCCCATGCCGGCCTCCCGTGCTCGGATGATCGCCTGGGCCCGATCCGCGACCGCCAGCTTGGTGAAGATGTTCGAGACGTGGTTGCGCACCGTCTTCTCGGCGATGGCCAGGCGCGAGGCGATGCCCGGGTTCGAGATACCTCGGGCGAGGAGGTCGAGGATCTCCAGCTCGCGATCGGTGAGCTGCGGGAAGGCCTTCGAGACAGGGGGCCTCTCGAAGTACTGGACCACTCTCTGCGCCACGGCGGGCCCGAACACCGCCCCGCCGGATCCGACCGTGTGAACGGCTCGGACGACCTCGCTGTGGTTCGACCCTTTGAGAAGGTACCCCCGCGCGCCGGCGCGCATGGCCGCGAAGACCGAGTCGTCGTCGTCGAACATCGTGAGCACCAGGACGGCGATGTTCGGACTCCGCTGAAGGATCTCCCGAGTCGCACTGACGCCGTCCAGATCCGGCATGTGCAGGTCCATGACGATCACGTCGGGCAGCTGCGCGGTGGCAACCTCGACGGCCTCGCGGCCGGTCGTCGCCTCACCGATCACGCAGAGCCCAGGTTCGGTCTCCAGCAGGGCGCGCAGCCCGTCGCGGAAGATGTGGTGGTCGTCGGCGATGATCACCGTGAGGTCGTCGCTCATGAAGCCCTCTCGAGGGGAAGAGTGGCGCATACCGTAGTTCCGCCCGGTCCCTGCCGGATCTCCACCCTCCCACCGACCTCCGCCGCACGCTCGCGCATCGCGCTGATGCCGACGCCGATCGCTGCGGTGGAAGCGAACCCTCCGCCGTCGTCGCTCACCCGTACGTGGAGCGCCGAGTCAGTACTGATCTCGATGCGGCACCTGGACGCACCGGCGTGCCGGACCACATTGGCCACGGCTTCCACGGCTATCCGATACGCGGCCACCTCCGCCGCGGCTGGAAGAGGTGGCAGTCGCACCGGAACGGCTTCGAGATGCACCGCGAGGTCCGGTCGGTCGGCGGTGATGTTCGCGATCTGGAGCTCGAGGGCGCGCACCAGTCCGAACTCGTCGAGGGCAGGGGGACGCAGGCCGTAGACGACCTGACGCAGGTCGGACACGACATCTTCGATCTGGGATTCGATGACCAGGATGCGCCGGCGGGCGTCCTCCGGTTCGCTCTCCATGCGATTCATCGCACCGCGCAACCCGAGGGTCACGCCGGCCAGGGCAGGGCCCAGTCCGTCGTGGAGGTCCCGGCGAAGGCGTCTGCGCTCCTCCTCCACCGCGGCCACCAGCTCGTTGCGGGAGCGCTCGAGATCCCTGGTCACGCGGGTGGCATGAGCGGCGACTCCTGCCTGACGAGCGAGGTCGAGCAGAAGTCGCTCGTCGTCGGGCGAGAACTCATCGCCACGACGTCTCCCGACGACCAATCGGCCCACGGTCTCACCCTGGTAGCTCATCGGGTAGTGCGCGCAGGCGCTTGGCCGCGTTCCCACCTCAGCTGCGTGCCGCCAGCCGTCCCCGTCAGGGAGCTCGATGGCCGCATAGGGGACGCGCATGGCGCGCGCGACCGTCTCGACGATCGTGGGGAGAACCGCATCGGGTTCGGGAACGCCCTCAAGTCGTCGCGCGAGCCCGGCGACCGCGTCATAGGGGCGCGAGCGCTCGCCGTAGAACACCTGGTCCACGATCATCTGGACCCGTGTGCGCAATGGTTGGAAGGCGGCTGCCGCCGTCACCGTGGCGACCACTTGCCAGCCGAGTCCGACTCTGCCGTCGACGATGCGGGCGGCGAGTCCCACGATGACCAGGTAGACACCCGCGACCATGGCGCTCACCACCGCGTAGCCGAGGGCGCGACTGATCACCAGATCGAGGTCGTAGAGGCGGTAGCGCAGGACTGCGGCGCCGATCGCTCCCGAGATTCCGGCGAAGGTGAGCGAGAGCAGCACTCCGCTCAATACCGGCTGGGTGTCGTGGAGGAGGAGTGGAATCGGCAGCCAGATCGCGGCCGCCAGCATCCAACGCAGCTGTTGCCTCTCCTCGTTCGTGCCCCGCCGCCACCGCACGGAGAGGCTTGCGATCGAGCCGATCAGGGTGATGAGACCGAGGGGAGCCGAGAGTGCGATCGCCGCTGCCAACACCGGCTTCGCCGACGTCCAGGCGTAGGGATTCCGGATTCCGGGCGCACTCTCCATGAGTTGCGGATACAGAGCGTTCCCGATGCCGGACAGGATGATGAAGGCGAACGCGGCCCAGAGTGGTACGCGCCAGGCACGCCCCAACGGCCGACCGGTGGGGAAGAGCTGGGGGAGGACGCCTGCCATCAGGCCCACCAGCGGGGTGGCCACCGCGTCCGAGGCCCAGGCGGCGAACAGCCAACCAACGAGGGGGTGGTCCGGGCTCATGCCATAACGTGCATAGGCCCGGCCGAGCCCGGCGATCGTCGAGGTGATGGCGATCGCGGTCAGGACGATCCCCATGCGATTGCCCGGGCGCCGCACCAGGAGCAGTGCGCCGCCGGGGGCGGTGGCCACCGCGCCCAGTCCGGCGATCGCCGACTGGGGTGCGCCGCGCAACGCGTCGAGCGTCGTGGCGGCCACCCAACCGGCCAGCACGAGAGCCAACGCGGCCAGCGCGATCACCCGTCGCACTGGCCGGCCTGTTGACTGCGGCAACGTCGTCACCATCGCATCGTGAGGCTTCTCGCCCTCAGTTGTGAAGGACGTTGCCCAGGACCGAGACGACGATCGCGGCTGCCATCGCGAAGAAACCCAGACCGCGTGCGACCGCCATCCTCTTGGTGGTGATGTCCGAACGCAGGCCGTTGACGGCCACCACTGCCGCGCCGCTCCCGAGGATCAAGGGCAGCCCGCTCCAGAAGACCACCAGGGAGACGACGGCCGCGATGCCGAGGCCGAGTGCCCACCGTGAGGCCGACGACGTGTGCTGGTCGATGGCCCGTAGGCCGGCGGGAACCAGCAGGCCGAAGACCAGCCCGGTGATGATCAGGCCCATCGCGATCACGAACGGCAGACTGTCGTGCTGAGAGGTGGAGGCTTGGCTGTCGCCGAAGACTCCGTAGACGTCGTAGGCGGCGGTCACGACCGCGACGCCGACACCCCACTTGGCGGCGATGCTCCGAACAGGACCCATCGGGTAGGCCATTTCACTCATGATCCAACTCCTCGCTGCGGCGCTCTCCAGTGGCGCCGACACGATCAGAGTGGGCCGGGCGTTGTCCCGTCGTCATGAGGCCGGTGTCCCGTCCGGCCGGGAGGATTCATCCCGCCGCGGTCAGCTGCCGGAGTCGGGCAGCTTCCGGGTCTCGATGAGGTCCCGGGCGACGTCACGCAGCTTGATGTTGTGGTCCTGGGAGTAGCGGACCAGGACGCCGAAGGCCTTGTCGGAGTCGAGGTCGTAACGCTCCATCAGGATGCCCTGGGCCTGACCGATCAGCCGGCGCGCGTCGACGGCCTGCCAGAGGTTCTCCTCCTTGCGGGCGGCGGCGATGGCTACGGCGGCGTGCCGCGCGAGCACATGCGCCACGCCTTGGTCGTCGGTGTCGAACTTGTTCGGCTTGGTGCTGTAGAGGTTGAGGGTGCCGAGCACCTCGTCGCTCGTATAGAGCCGCACGTTGAGCAGGCTGCGGATCCCGGCCGAGGCCACCATGTCGGCCCACTGCGGCCACCTGCGCTCGGTCAGGGTGTCGTCGACGATGACGCTGACGCGCTCGGTCAACGCCTCGATGTCGGGGCCCTGCCCGATCTCCATCTGGATCTGGTCGAGCTTCTCGATGAGAGGGTCGGTGGCCGAGATCGTCTCGACCTGGGACGTCTTGGTGTGAAGGAAGATGACGCCGGCGAAGTCGCAATCCACGGCCCGGAGGGCGTAGGTGAGGACGCTCTCGACGGTCTCCACAGAACTGGGTTCACTGTGGAGGCGCAGCGCCATCTCCGCAATCTCGTTCGCGTCCAACGTCTCCCCGTTCACCAGCATCTCCTGCCAGCTCCGCGGATCCGACGCTGCTGGCAGCGGCACG
The DNA here is from genome assembly GCA_051952795.1 of Marmoricola sp. Taxonomy (GTDB): domain Bacteria; phylum Actinomycetota; class Actinomycetes; order Propionibacteriales; family Nocardioidaceae; genus Marmoricola. The sequence continues at coordinate 631 of JBQCJL010000039.1, read as the reverse complement.
AATGTCGGATCACTTCCGCACCTTAATACCCGCGGCGGCGCGCGCTCCGCAATGCTCGGAATGTTTCGCGGAGGGCGGGGTAAGGGCCGGATAGGGCGATCCTCGTGGCGCCACGACGATCGGTTAGGGCTCGGGTGTGCAAAACGGCTGCACCCGAGCCCGCCGTCTTCTCGCGGGAGATGCCCGGCGCCTGCTCGTTACCCCCGGCCGCTAACTTGGACGAATGGCTGCCTTCCCCAGCGAAGAAGAACCCGAGATCGACCCGGCGCTCGAGCGGGAGCCCACCGAGATCTCCTATGACGAGCAGTTCTATCCCGCCAGGCCGCGCGCCTTCCGGCCGCGAGCCCGGCTCCGTACACAGACGGTCGAGAAACCGGCTGCCGCCGAGGGCGAACCGGTCGGCACGAATCCGTTCTACGTGGCCTGGCTCCGGCGGATCTCCATGCTGCACGACGCCAACACGATCAGTGCGCAGCTCTCGGGCCAGGGCAGCATGTGGCAGAACCCGTATGCGAGTCCGTCGCCGACGCGCGCGATCGAGACGGCTCCGGTGTGGTTCACCGCCTATCCGCACGCCTTCGTCACCCGACCCGATGAGTCCTTCCTCGCGGCGCTGGCCGAATCGGGGCTC
>JBQCJL010000038.1:0-6397 GCA_051952795.1 Marmoricola sp. | reverse complement strand
GGGCCACCAACGCGCGGGTCCGCGCAGCCTCGTAGGGCGCCTCGAGCTCGTCCCAGAGGCGCCATGCACGCCGAAGCTCCGGGAGCGCATCGGACGCTGCACCCTGGGCGACCAGCAGGGCGCCGCGGGCGTAGGAGGCCAGGGCGTCGACGAAGGTCGCCTTCAGTCGGTCCGCTGCATCCGTGAGCTCGTCCACGCGGGCCGCGGCGCCCTCGAGATCTCCGAGGGCCAGGGCGATGTCGATCCTGGCCGCCAGCGCCGGCAGGTGGTCGCGATCCGGTCGGCGCTCCGCGAGCGCCCGGTCGATTCCCGCGATGGCCGCGTCCGGCCGGCGCTGTGCGAGCCGTAGCAGCCCGAGCCCGGGCTGGACCTCGGTGCCGAACTGAGCGGCCCGGGCGTAGGCCTCCTCAGCTGCGTCGAAGCGTCCGCGGAGGCGCGCGAGCTCACCGACGCGATAGTGGGCCGCGCCCACGGAGGTCTCGCGCGTGGTGGCCAACAGCTCACAGGCCTGCTGCGCCTCCTCGGCCGCCTTGGACCACTCACCGAACAGCTGTGAGATCTCGGCGCGATGCACCAGGCACGTACCGCGATAGGCGAGCATGCCGATCTCGCGCTCCGCCCACTCGTTGAACGTCCGCGTCCATTCATGCGCGCGCCGGAGATCGAACCAGCGCATGCACATATCGACCATCGAGCAGTAGGCCAAGCCGGTGACTTGGGGTGCCACCCGTCCGGCCACCACGTGCACCATGACCTCGTCGAAGACGTCGCAGGACTCGGCGTCGCGGCCGAGCATCGCCAGGCATCGGCCACGACCGAGCTCGGACAGCACCAAGCCGTCAAGGTCCTGCTCCGCAGCGGCGATCTCGCTACTCCGCTCGAAGATGGGCAGCGCCCCGGCGAAGTCGCCCGCGAACATCATTCCCGCGCCGTCGCGCGTCTGAAGGCGCGCCGTCATCTTGGACTGCGGATCGTCCGGCACGAGGCGTCGGACCTGGGCCGCCCATCCCGCCGCCTGAGCGGCGTCGCCGCGGTTCTGGAGGTGGAAGCCGAGCCAGAAGGCGCACTCCGCCGCGGCGTCGACACGCCTCTCCGCCAGGTAGGCGTCGAAGGCCCGCGTGCGGAGATCGGCGACCTCGTCGTCGTGGCCCAGCAGGAACGCGGCGACGGCGAGATGCTCGAGGTCGTCCGCCGTCAGCGCCTGCGCCCGATCCGCGGACGACAAGGCGATGTAGTCGGCGCGCCAGTCCGCCATGTCGGCAGCGTAAGGCCCCTGCGCGGAATCATCCAGGGTGTCAGCGCCGATGCCCCACCTGGTGGGTAGACATCGGGACCGCAAGCGAGTACGAAGGAACTGAGGCCTTGGCGGCACGCCGAGACCTTTCGGGGGGAATGACCGATGGAGGCATTCCCATGCATTTGACGATCGCCGGTACCACCGTGGTGCACGCCGAGCACGCCCTCGCGCTGGAGCTCGTCGGCCCGCTGGATCTCACCACGCGGCGAGCGCTCCTCGACGTGGTGAGTACGGAACTCCCGGGCTACGAGACCCTCTACCTCAACCTGCACGGCGTCGACTTCATCGATGCGGCGGGTGTCGGCACCTTGGTCGAGATCACCCATCTGGCCGCGCGCCGAGGCGCGACCGTCACCCTCGTCGAGCGCTCGGAGCCCGTGGAGCGCGTCCTCGGCCTGGTCGGGCTGGGCCCCGACTGGCCGAGACTGGACGCGGCGCTGCCCAGCGCGTCCTGACTCAGCCCTGGGTCACTCCGGGTGACGCCGCTGGTAGTAGGTGGCGTAGGCGAGCGCCGCGGCACCTCCGGCGAACCACCAGCTCCACCAGGCCTGCGGAACAGAGCCCACCTGGTCCAGCGAGACCAGGACGATACCGACCAACACGGCAAGCAGTACGAACGGATCCAAGAAGAACCTGACCACGACGATCTCTCTCATCTCGAGCGGCGGATGCCCCCACTTTTCGTGCGGATTCCTACCCGCCGCGGGCTCGCTCCAAACCACCCCGATCGACACGGGCCTCCCGCTTGCTCCGGCAAGCACTTCTAGCGATAGCCTCGCGGGCAAGATGAGCAGCAGTCCTCCGCGATCGCCGATGACCCGGGAGTTGGCCCGGGTCACCACGTGCATTGCCGAGGCGAGGTCGCTCGCCTGCGATTGGGCCGACGGCCTGAGCGCCGACCGCGTGTGGGTCCTCGAGCTGATCGTCTCCGAGCTGGTGACGAACGCGGTGCGTCACGGTGCGGGAAGACTGACTCTGACCCTGACCGAGGTCGGCGGGCACGTGCACATCGAAGTCCACGACCACAGCGCTCAACTCCCCGTCTCCCGCTACGTCAAGGGGTCCGACACCGCGACCGGTGGACGGGGACTGGGGATCATCTCCGAGCTGTCCCAGGCTTGGGGCGTGACCTCCGACGGCTCCGGCAAGACGGTCTGGGCCGATCTCGCCCTCACCCCCTTGCACGAGGCGTGAGCATCTCGGCCGGTGACGCGGAGCGGCGCACCGCTCCGGTTCTCGGTAATCTGCAGGCGTGACGTCCGAGCTCCCCGACTCCGGCAAGCATGTCACCGAAGCACGCCCCGACCGCTGGCCGGCGCACACCGATCCCTTCCACATGGCCCGCGACATTCGTCGTGAGATGGCCGTCGACTCCGTCAGCATCCTGACCGTCGACGCGGCTCGGGACGCCGTGAACCTGCTGGCGATCGACGGGCTCGACCGCACCACGCGTGGCGCCCGGCCCATCCCCATCGGCCAGGGCTTCGCAGGACGTATCGCGCAGTTGCGGCGCCCCGTCGTCCTCCACGAGGTCAACGACACCACGGTGCTGAATCCGATGCTGGTCAAGCACGGGATCCAGTCGCTGCTCGGCGTCCCGATCGTTCGCGAGAGCGAGCTGCTGGGCGTGGTCCACGTCGGCGAGCGCCAGCACCACGACTTCACCGAGGACGAGATCCTGCACCTCAGCGACATCGCTCGCGATCTCGCTATCACCCTCGCCAGCTCGAACAGCAGCGACGGCCACACCGCCGCTCTCGCGCTCCAGCGCAGTCTGCTCCCGGCGACCTTCCGGGTGCCGTCCAACGTCGAGGTGGCGGCGCGCTACATCCCCGCCGAGGGCGATCTCGGTGGAGATTGGTACGACGTCTTCGAGTTGCCCGACCGCCGCCTCGTCGTCGTGATGGGCGATGTGGTCGGCCACGGCTTCGAGGCCGCCATCGTCATGGGTCGGCTGCGCAGCTCGCTTCGCTCCTACGCGATGGAGCACTCCGATCCCGCCACGATCCTGCGGCACGTCGACGAGAAGATCTGCCACTTCGAGCCCGGCATCCTCGCGACCATCCTGCTGGGCATCAGCGAGGCCCCTTACACGCATTGGGCGTTCAGCTCGGCAGGGCACCCCCGCCCGATCATCGCCGCCCCCGGCGAGCCGACCCACAGCGCGGACATGCCGACCGACACGCTCATCGGCGTCGCATCACGCGGAGAGCGTCACACCACGGAGATCCACCTGCCGCAGGGCGGGAGTCTGTGCCTGTTCACCGACGGCTTGGTCGAGCGCCGGCCGGGCCCGGAGGACGGCGAGCGCGACATCATCGCCGAGAACGTCGACCTCGTGTGCAAGACGCTGACCGACTCCACGGATCCGGAGGCGGCCTGCATCCAGGTGCTCGGCGACGTCGTCGGCGACTTCGTCACCGAGGACGACATCGCGCTGCTGATCGCCAAGATCGACGCCAGCTGAGCCCGGCTCGGGCGGGGGTTAGACCCCGCGACCGCCGCCGACCATGCGCACGAGGAAGACCGCGAGCACGAGGATGGCGAGGATGATCAAGATGGTCCACAGCATGATGAATTCCGTTCTCTAGCCGAACGGGACTCCGCTCGGAGGCGCGATGCGCCCACTTAGGTGATTACCCACGGGACGACTGGCGAAACGCCGGTGCCATCCAGCCGGCATGTCATCCTGACGACGTGAAGCTCCTTCGTCGCTCGGCTTTCGCCGTCTTGGGCGCTGTTGTCCTCGCCGGCACCGCCCTGCTCGCGCTACCCGCCTCCGCATCGGGCAGCCTGCTCCCGTCGTGCGCCTATGGAGCCTCGGTCCCCTGGCTGAGCGGATACGAACAGCAGCATGTCGATCAGGACGCTTGGGCCTACGCGAATGCGCAGAGCGGACTGAGCGATGCCGGCCGCCGTGCGACCGCCACCACGTTCGCCGCCGCCGAGGCCGCCTACATCTACGGATTGCCATTGGTGGACCTTCACGACACGGTGCGGAACTTCAAGATCCGCAACGAGATCATCAGCGTCAACTCCCTGGCCGATGCCAGCACCAGGGCCGTCGTCTCGCCGAACGTCGATACCGCCTACTCGGTGGCGTGGATCGATCTGACCACCGGCCCGCTGGTGATCGATGTCCCGAACACGTCGGGGCGGTTCTACACCTTCCAGTTCATGGACGCCTACACGAACTCCTTCGCCTACCTCGGGTCCGGCTCGACCGGCACCGCGGCTGGCTCCTACGCACTGCTGCCACCGGGCTGGTCCGGGACCCTGCCCGCGGGGGTCCATGCCATCCGCGCCCCGACCAACACGCTGTGGCTGTTGGGTCGAACCCTGGTCAAGGGGGCGGGCGACCTCCCCGCCGTGCGCAAGATCCAACAGCAGTACACCGCCACGCCCTTGCTCCTGTGGCAGACGGGCGTCCGGATCCCGTCCGCGGTGCTGAACTCGCCACCTCCGACTCCCAAGCCGACCCCGCCGACCGGCGGCGACTTCATCGCCACCCTCAACCAGGAGCTCAGCCTGGATCCGCCGCCGACCAGCCAACAGTGCGCGATCACCGCCTTCGCGCCGGCGGGCGTGCAGTACCACCCGGCCACCGGCGCCGAGCTCGTGGCGACCGACACTCTGGTCGCTCTGGGCGATGCGAGTGGCTCAGCCTCGGGCAACTCGTCGGCCGCCGCCGTCGACGCGGGCACGGCCACGGCGCCGCGGCTGATCGCGCGCGCCGCCAGCACACTGACCAAGTCCGCGGGCCTCGCCCACCACGGCTGGAGTGTCTTGGGGTCATGGGTCGGCGACTACGGCGATCGAACGCTGGCGCGGGCGATCATCGCGACCGATCTGCTGGGGGCCAACGTCCCGCGGATCGGCATCTACCCGACGACGTACTCCGATGCGCAGGGGTATTCCCTGCGCGGCTCGCGGTCCTACAAGATCACCTTTCCCGCCGGTCAGACGCCTCCGGTCAAGGCGTTCTGGTCCCTGACGCTCTACAACAGCGAGAACTTCCTGGTGGCCAACCCGATCAACCGCTATGCGATCGGGGATCGGACGGCGGGCCTGGTCCGCAACCGGGACGGGTCCTTGACCCTCTACCTGCAACATCTGCGTCCGGCCAGTGCCGCGCAGCGTGCGAACTGGCTGCCGGCGCCGAGCGGTGCCTTCCACCTGATGCTGCGGCTCTACCTTCCGAAGGCCTCGGCGCTCAACGGGACCTGGCAGTTCCCGACGGTCGTGCGGACTCGTTGATCTCAGCGGGGGCTGATCGTTTCGGGCGCCAGCGCGCGGGGTAGTCAACCTTCAACCGGCGACAAGGAGGTTCGACATGCTGGGGATCATCGGATTGCTTCTGATCATCTGGCTCGTGGTCGTCGTTCTCGGCATCGCGATCAAGGGACTGTTCTGGTTGGCGATCATCGGCGCGGTGCTGTTCATCGCGACCGGGATCGGCGGCTGGGCGAGGCGCTCCTAGCTCAGGAGCGCTCGGCGATCAAGAGATAGCCCGACTAGCGTGAGGTCGTGGCCATCAAACTCGAGAACGTCGGCATCGCCGTCCGCGACCTCGACGAGGCGATCGCCTTCTTCACCGATCTCGGCCTCACCGTCCTCGGGCGTGACACCGTCAGCGGAACCTGGACCGACACTGCGGTCGGCCTCGACGGCAACCACGCCAAGATTGCGATGCTCCAGACGCCCGACGGTGCCGGCACCATCGAGCTCTTCGAATACCTTCACCCTGACCCGATCGAGACGGACCCCACCCAGCCCAACGAGATCGGCATGCATCGAGTGGCCTTCTCCGTCGACGACCTCGACGACGCGCTCACCATCGCCGCACGCCACGGCTGCTACCCGCTGCGCGGGGTGGGCACCTACGAGGACATCTACCGGCTCACCTACGTCCGCGGTCCGAGCGGGATCATCGTCATGCTCGCCGAGGCGCTGAACAAGGGCTGAGAGCTACCGGTGCCATCGCACCGGACCGGCGACGATCCAGGGGGTCTGCGGAGATCTGGCTCCGACCTTAGCGCCGCTGCTCGATGACCTGATGCCACGCGAGCGGTCATAGGCCGCTCGACGGTGGGGATCGCC
>JBQCJL010000037.1:0-8339 GCA_051952795.1 Marmoricola sp. | reverse complement strand
CGCTCGTCAGGCCGAGCTTCTCGATTCGCTGGTCTTCCGCGGCGTGGTCGAGCCCGGGGCCGCCGCACTCGCGGCGGACAACGACCTCGAGCCGGAACTGCGCGCCCAGCTGCGGGCTTACGCGATCGAGGCGGCCGAGGCGGCAGGCACCCCGGCCTACCGCCAGCGCGACTCGAGGCTGCACCTGGCCATCGCCGCCGCGACCGGGTCGGAGCTGATGATGGCGGCGGTGACGCGTGTGCAAGCCGATCTCGACGAGCTCCTGCGGTTGATCCCGGTGCTCGGCGTCAACATCGGCCACTCGACCTCGCAGCACAACGCGATCGTCGCCGCGATCCTGGCGGGCAACGGGCGCAAGGCCTCGCGGGTCATGGTCCAACACTGCGACGACACCGCCGCGCTATTGCGCGGCCTGGTCGGCTGAGCGGCACGCGAAGAGAGGGACGACGTTCGATGACGCGTAACGACAGGTATCTGAGCCTCGCCGATCTTGAGCGGGCCATCGACAGCGGCCGCGTCGACACGGTCGTGGTCGCCTTCACCGACATGCAGGGTCGGCTCCAGGGCAAGCGATTGCACGGTCGCTACTTCCTCGACGTCGTCGTCGAGCACGGGACCGAGGGGTGTAACTACCTCCTGGGCGTCGACGTCGACATGAACACGGTGGCCGGCTACGCGATGACCTCGTGGGAGCGCGGCTACGGGGACATGGAGTTCGTCCTCGATCTGGACACCATTCGGCTGCTGCCGCATCTGGACGCCACGGCGATGGTGCAGTGCGATCTGGTCTGGCCCGACCATCGGCCGGTGGTCCAGTCGCCGCGCACCATTCTCAAGGCGCAACTCGACCGGGCCGCTGCTCTGGGCTACACCGCTCTTGCTGGGACGGAGCTGGAGTTCATCCTCTTCGAGGACGACTACGAGTCCGCGTCGGAGCGCAACTATCAGGGTCTGACGCCCTCGAACCAGTACAACGTGGACTACTCGATCATCGGGGGTACCCGGGTCGAGCCGGTCGTCCGCGAGATCCGCAACGCCATGTACGCGGCCGGGATGAACGTCGAGGGCTCCAAGGGTGAGTGCAACTACGGGCAGCACGAGATCGGCTTCCTCTACGACGATGCCCTGGTGACCGCCGACAACCATGCCGTGTACAAGACCGCCGCCAAGGAGATCGCGGCCAAGCACAGCAAGAGCATCACGTTCATGGCCAAGTACAACGAGCGCGAGGGCAACTCCTGTCATATCCACCTGTCGCTCCGCGGTCGGGACGGATCGCTGGTGTTCTGGGATGAGAGTGCCGGGACGCGCTCGCCGCTCTACGACAACTTCGTCGCCGGCCTGCTCGCGACACTGTCGGATCTGACGTTGCTGTATGCGCCGAACATCAATTCCTACAAGCGGTTCGCCGACGGCTCCTTCGCCCCGACGACCATCGCCTGGGGCGAGGACAACCGCACCTGCGCGGTGCGACTGGTCGGACGCGGGCCGAGTGCTCGGTTGGAGAACCGGGTTCCGGGTGGCGATGTGAACCCCTACCTCGCACTGGCCGCGATGCTCGCCGGTGGCCTGCACGGCATCGAGAGCGGCCTGGAGCTCGAGCCGCCGCTGGTGGGCAATGGCTACACCTCGGGCCGGCCCAGGGTGCCGGGCACGCTCCGCGCGGCGCGCGAGGCCTTCGCGTCCTCAGCGGTGGCGCGCAAGGCGTTCGGCGACGAGGTCGTCGACCACTACACCAACATGGCCGACGTCGAGCTCGCCGCCTTCGATGCTGCGGTGACCGACTGGGAGCTCCGGCGTAGCTTCGAACGGATGTGAGGAGCACATCGGTGCAGCGAACGGATGTGAGGAGCATGGCAATGCAGCGAACGGATGTGAAGGCGAGATGACCGAGACCTACACCGTCCTCAACCCGGCGACCGGCGGTGCCGTCACCGATGTCCCGCTCGCGAGTCTCGAGGAGACCGATGCGCACATCGCCCGCGCGCAGGCCGCCTTCCCGGCCTGGCGCGACGTCGCACCGGGCGAGCGCGCACGGCTCCTGCGATCCTTCGCCGCCGTGGTGGATGCGCACATCGACGAGCTCGCGCAACTGGAGGTCGTGAACTCCGGCCATACCCTCAGCAACGCACGCTGGGAGGCTGGCAACGTCCGGGACGTCCTGAACTACTACTCGGCCGCACCGGAACGGCTCTTCGGTCGCCAGATCCCGGTGCCGGGGGGCGTCGACCTGACCTTCCGTGAGCCCCTGGGCGTGGTGGGCGTGATCGTGCCTTGGAACTTCCCGATGCCGATCGCCGGCTGGGGCTTCGGCCCCGCGCTCGCCGCCGGCAACACGGTCGTCCTGAAGCCTGCGGAGCTCACCCCGCTCACGGCGATCCGGCTCGCGGAGCTCGCTCTTGAGGCGGGCATCCCCGAGGGCGTCTTCACCGTCATTCCCGGCAAGGGCAGCGTGGTCGGCGAGCGCTTCGTGACCCACCCGGCCGTGCGCAAGGTCTGCTTCACCGGCTCGACCGAGGTGGGCAAGCGGATCATGGCCGGCTGTGCCGAGCAGGTGAAGCGGGTGACGCTTGAGCTCGGTGGCAAGTCGGCCAACATCGTCTTCGACGACGCCGACGTCGCCAAGGCGGCCGCCACCGCACCGTATGCGGTGTTCGACAACGCGGGCCAGGACTGCTGCGCACGCTCGCGGATCCTGGTCCAGCGCCGCGTGTACGACGAGTTCATGACCGGCCTCGAGGCATCCGTCAAAGGCCTGCGGGTGATCGATCCCGCGGACCCGGCCAGCGAGATGGGACCACTGGTGTCGGCGAAGCAGAAGCAGGCGGTGTCCGCCTACTTGGAGGGCGCCGATCCAGTCATCACGGGAGCGGTTCCGCAAGGGACCGACTTCGCCGACGGCTTCTGGTTGCCGCCGAGCGTGGTGGTCACCGAGGACCCGACTGTTCCGGTCTGGCGCGAAGAGGTCTTCGGGCCTCTCGTGGCGGTGATGCCGTTCGATACCGAGGACGACGCCATCCGCTTGGCGAACGACACCGAGTACGGCCTGTCCGGCTCCATCTTCAGCCGCGATGTCGGCCGGGCGTTGCGCGTCGCTCGAGCGATCGAGGCGGGAAACCTCAGCGTCAACTCGCACTCCTCGGTCCGCTACTGGACTCCCTTCGGTGGCTACAAGCAGTCGGGCCTGGGGCGTGAGCTCGGCCCGGAGGCGCCGCACGCCTTCACCGAGGAGAAGAACGTCTTCATCGCTCAGGACTAGTCGGCGCTCGCGGACCGCGTCTCGACACCATCAGCAATAGGAAAGGAACAGACATGACGGGACGTCTCGACGGCAAGGTCGCAGTGGTCACCGGAGGGTGCTCCGGCATCGGCCTGGCCACCGTGCGGCGCTTTCTGGAGGAGGGCGCCAAGGTCGTCGTCGGCGATGTCAACGATGCGCTCGGCGCGGAGCTCGCCGCCGAGCTCGGCTTCACCTATGCGCACGTCGACGTGACCTCCAAGGACGAGGTCGACGCTCTGTTCAAGACCGCCCAGGACACCTACGGCTCCGTGGACATCGCCTTCAACAATGCCGGCATCAGCCCGCCGGAGGACGACTCGATCCTGGACACCGACCTGGACGCCTGGCGGAAGGTGCAGGAGGTCAATCTCACCAGCGTCTACCTGTGTTGCAAGGCGGCGTTGCCCTACATGCTCGAGCAGGGCAAGGGCTCGATCATCAATACCGCATCGTTCGTCGCGGTCATGGGAGCCGCGACCTCGCAGATCTCGTACTCCGCCTCCAAGGGCGGCGTCCTCTCGATGAGCCGTGAGCTGGGCGTGCAGTTCGCGCGCCAGGGCGTGCGTGTGAACGCGCTCTGCCCGGGGCCGGTCAACACTCCGCTGCTGCAGGAGCTGTTCGCTAAGGACGAGGAGCGCGCCGCGCGCCGCCTGGTCCACGTGCCGATGGGTCGCTTCGGTGAGCCGGAGGAGATGGCGAACGCCGTGCTCTTCCTCGCCTCCGACGAGTCGTCGTTCATCACGGCCAGCACGTTCCTCGTCGACGGCGGCATCTCGGGCGCCTACGTCACGCCGCTGTGATGCGTCCGCTGATCGGACTCAGCACCTATCGCGAGCCAGCACGCTGGGGTGCCTGGAACACGAGCGCCGACCTGTTGCCCTCGGAGTATGCCCGCGCGGTGGAAGCTGCCGGGGGCGTGCCTCTGCTGCTGCCCCCGACGCTGCCTTATGGACCGTCGGCGGAGGCAGTGGTCGCGCGCCTGGACGGCCTGATCATCGCGGGTGGTGCCGATGTCGAGCCTGAGCGTTACGCCGAGGTCCCGCACGCACGCACCGGTCCACCCCGACGGGACCGCGACGGCTGGGAGCTCGCCCTGCTCGATGCTGCCGTTGAGACGGGGGTGCCGGTTCTCGGCATCTGCCGCGGCATGCAGGTGATGGCGGTGCACGCCGGCGGCAGCTTGGATCAGCATGTTCCGGACCTCGTCGACCACGACGAGCACAATCCCGGCGGCGACACCTTCGGACGAACCGGAGTGACCGTGACACCCGGCAGCCGGCTGTCGTCCATGGTGGGGGAGGGCGAGATCACCGTGGCCTGCCACCACCATCAGTCGGTGCGCACGCACCCCGGCTTCACCGCCGTCGCGGCCGCGACCGATGGGTTGCTCGAGGCCATCGAGGACGACCGTCACCCCTTCCGCCTCGCGGTGCAGTGGCATCCCGAGATGGACCCCGAGGGCGGCCTGTTCACTGGATTGGTGGAAGCCGCGTCGGCCTTCGCCGCCACCAGGCCCTAGGGTCCGTTGCATGAGCTTCGACGGCAAGACGGTCCTGGTCACGGGCGCCTCCTCCGGGCTCGGCGCAGCCACCGTGCGCCTGTTCGCCTCCCGAGGTGCCCACGTCTACGCGGCCTCCCGCGATCAGGAGAAGCTGGCCGCCGTCGCCGCGTCCTGCGCCGACCTTGGGGGCAGTGTCACGGTGGGACCGCTCGACGTGGCGAGTCCCGACTCCTGCCGCGAGGCGGTTGCGGCGGCCACGGCGCTCCACGGCCGCCTCGACGCGCTCGTCAACAACGCGGGACGCCACGACTTCCGCATCACCACCGAGGTCACCGACGCCCAATGGGACCACGACATCGCGGTGAACCTCAGCGGCGCCTTCCACTGCGCGCGAGCGGCGATCCCACACCTGCTCGAGACCGCTGGATCCATCGTCAACGTCAGTTCGGTGGCGGGCCAGATCGGCGAGGCCTACTCCGCTGCCTACACGGCCGCGAAGCACGGCATCGTCGGGCTCACCAGGGCGCTGGCCGTCGAGTACGTCAAGACGCCGCTGCGGGTGAATTGCGTATGCCCGGGCGGCATGGACACGCCTCAGGTGCACACCATCGACTTCCCGGCGGGTGCCGACTTCGAGCTGATCATGCGCGTAGCGGCTGCGCGCGGCTTCATGTCGCCCGAGAGCGTCGCCGAGAGCATCGTGTTCCTCGCGTCCGATGCGGCGAGCTCGATCAACGGCAGCGTCCTCGCCGTCGATCACGGCCATCTGGCCGGCTAGTCGACCGTATCTTCCCAGGCGCGGTGGAGCCGGCCGAGCTCGGTGACCGGCTCGTCGCCGTAGATCCATTCGCGGGCGACGCGATGGAGATTGATCGTCGGGCTCAGCTGCCCGATGATCGCGCCGAGATGTGCCTCGGCCCTGGCTCGGACGGCGTGCTCCGCCGGAAGGTTGTGCTGCTGGGCGATCCTGCCGTGCTCCGTCAGCGGATTGGCGAGCTCGGCGGTCCTCCGATTGATCTCATCGGACGTGATCGTCAGCTCCGCGTCGCGGAAGTACCACCAGCCCGCAGCCTCCATGACCTCGAGCAGGGCGGCGGGATCGCTCTTCGACCCCTCGGGGATGAAGCCGCGATCGCGCATGACGCGCGTCAGACGCTCGCCATCGCCCTCGATCGCGGACCGCATGGTCTCCAACTCCGCCTCGGCGTCCTCGGCGCTGATCTTCTTGAAGAGCCCGAAGTCGACGAACCCGATCGATCCGTCGGCGAGGATGAGTGAGTTGCCCGGATGCGGGTCGCCGCTGTACATCCTCAGGCGGTAGGGCGTGCCCGAGTAGAAGCGGAACAGGATCTCGGCGACGCGGTTCCGGGTCGCGAGGTCGGCGCCGTACGCGCTGCTGAGCGGCTTGCCCTCGAGCCACTCCGTGGTCAGCACGAAGCGCCCGGAGAGCTCGTCGATCACCTCCGGAATGCGAATGAAGGGGTGACCACGGAAGGCCCGGGCCACCTGCCTGGTGTTGGAGGCCTCCAGGACGTAGTCGAGCTCCTCGGTGACGCGCTCTTCCAACTCCTTGGCCAACTGCCTGCCGTCGAGCGCGTCGTGGACGAAGCGGGTGTACACCTTCAGGAACATCCCGAGATTCTTGAGGTCGGCGCGCACTGCGGTCTCGATGCCGGGGTACTGCACCTTCACCGCGACCTCGCGACCGTCATGCAAGGTCGCCCGGTACACCTGGCCGATCGACGCTGCCGCGATCGGCTCCGAGTCGAAGAAGGCGAAGGCGGTCTCGACCGGCTCACCGAGGTCGGTCTCGATCTGCTTCTTCATCTTCTTCCAGGGAACCTTGGGCGCGTTCGCATGGAGATCGGCCAGCTTCGCCTGGAACGCCTCGCGCTGGTTGGCCGGAATGATGCCGCCGTCCAGCATCGAGATCATCTGGCCGAACTTCATCGCCGCACCGCGCATGGTTCCCAGGACAGTCACCAGACGCTCGGCCATCTCCAGGTTGCGAGCCTCGATCGCCGCCTCGGCGCGTTCGTCGGACCGGAAGCGGTTGGCCGTATGGGTGCCGAGACGCTTCGCGGCCTGCTCCCCGGCCATGCCGCTCACCTGCGCGAGGCGGCTGGCGCGTGAGGTGCGGGTCTTCTTCGGTGGCACAGAGCGTCCCCTTATCTGAGCGATGTGGGGACAGTATCGACAGATTAGACAGCAGTGTCGATAGTGCTGCGAGCCGCGGAGTGTCGCGACTCAGTCGAGAGCGGCCGGCGTGAACCCGGAGACCCCTTCCCAGACGAGCTGGTGGATGGCGTCCTCTACCTCTCGACGACTGACTTCGGGATGTGCACTCCACCACCGCATCACCTGGACCGCGCCTCCGAAGAGCAGTTCCGCCATGATGGTGGCGCGGGGGCTCTCGAGATCGAAACCGAGCTCCTCGATCTTGTCGCCCAACAGGAGCAGCGCCGTGCTGCGCGTCATGTCCTGCAGGGTGGCGAGGATCTCGGCCACCTCCGGCTCCATGTCGTCCTGGCCGGTGAAGAGGATCCGCCATGACCGCGGATCCTCGGCGGCGAATCCGATCAGTGCGCTCACGACTGCTCGGGCGCGCTCCTCATCCGTGCTGACGTCGGTGAGTGCAGGTGCGACGTGCTTGACGACCGCGGTCTGCAACGACTCGAGGACGGCGACGAAGAGATCCTTCTTGGCGGGGAAGTAGTAGTAGAGGACCGTCCTGGTGATCTGAGCCTCTTCGGCGATCTGCCCCATCGATGCGGCGTACCCGTGGCGCGAGAAGATCTCGAGCGCGGCTTCCAGAATCCGCTCGCGCCGCACGGGCGCACGAAGGCGCGTCTGCTTCGGACGCGGGTCGACCTGACCGGGCGGCATCCGGCACGGCTAGGGGGAGTGGTGCCGCGCGGCTCTGACCGTGAGAGGCGCGCCGGTCAGGGCTTGCGGTGGAGCGGGCGCGTCACCGGTCTCGGCGCGTTCGAGCAGTGCCGCCAGGCGAGGCCGGCCCGAGCGCCCGGGTTCGCATGCGGTGCCGCTGTCCTCGGAGCGGTGCAGGTCTTCTTGACGGGGATGCTAGGACGGCGACCCGCGCAGCGGAGTGCCGAGAGAAGACGGCTCATCGACGGTCGCAATCCCGCGAGGCAGTGCGGCAGAGAGAACACCCGGACTCCTCACGTCTTCGTGGCGAACGTGGGATGAAGGGAAGCACCGTATTGACAGTGGTGTCAATTGCGGTGCCGCTAGCCGGTGCCGCCGTCCTATTTCGCCGGGATTGAACTCCGCGCGACGTTCATTGATCTCGTCGAAGTCGATCCCTGCGGCCGCCAGCTCTGTGCCGCAGGCCGGGCAGAGTCCCCTGCTTCTCTGCCCAGCCCACATCGCTGCGACTTTCGCCTAGTCCACCTAGCTGAGTTCCTCGGCCCGCCTCGGCAACAGGAAGGCGATCACGGTGAGGAGCGCGATGAAGGCGACGGGGATGGGGCCGACGGCCAGGAAGGAGCCGACGAGGCCCAGCGGGGGCCAGAGGGCGAGAACCCATTTGGGGAGGAG
>JBQCJL010000036.1:0-2218 GCA_051952795.1 Marmoricola sp. | reverse complement strand
AACAGGAAGCCGTTGCAGTGGTCGATCTCGTGCTGCAGTGCTCGTGCCTCGAAGGCATCAGTCTCGATGACCACCTCCTCGCCCGTCCCCGGCAGCTGACCGGAGACGACCAGCCGGGTCGCGCGCTTCACGTCGCCGGTCAGGTCGGGCACGCTCATGCAGCCCTCGCGCGCCTTCTCGTTGCGGGATGTCTGGAGCACGTCGGCGTTGCACAACACGAAGGTGCCGTGGTGCGTGCGGGTCTTCGGGTGCTGCGAGACGTCGACGCAGAAGAGCTGAGCCGAGACGCCGACCTGCGGAGCGGCTAGGCCGACGCAGCCGGGTGAGACCCGCATCGTGGCGATGAGATCAGCCGCGAGCTGGACGATCTCGGGATCGGTCGGGTCGACCTTGGGTCCGGGCTTCGCGAGGACGTCGGCGGGCGCGGTCACGACCGGCAGCACCCGACCATCCGCCGCCAACAGCCCCTCGTGCCAGCGTCCGACGATGGAGTCGACAGCGTGTGACATCGCGGCGGTCTACAGGTCGTCGGATTCGACGGCGCGCAGGCTGGCCGCGACACCGAGCTCATTGGCCGCCGCGCTGATGGCCGCATGGACCGCCGCGATGTCGGTGGCCTCCGGGAAGTCGCACTCCGCGATGAGCACGTAGAGGCCGCCGGCGAGTCGGGTGCTCAGGTCGGTGACGTTGCCGCCGGCCTGTGCGACCTCTCCGACGATCCGGGCCACGATCCCCGGTCGATCGCCTCCGTGAACGCTCAGGACGAACGGCGTCCCTCGGTCGACCTCGTCCTCGTCCGGCATCTCCCGAACGGTGACCGTCAGGGTGCCGTCGGACTCGAGGAAGGCCAGCGCTGAGGTCGCCTGGTCGACGCTCACGTGCCCATCGGTCACCAGCGTCATCGCGAAGTGTCCGCGCAGCAGCGTCATCGAGGAGTCCTCGATGTTCACGCCGAGGTCGGCGAGGGCATGCGTGGTGGCGGCGATGATGCCGGGGCGGTCATGACCCAGGACGGTGATCGCGAGTTGGCTCATGGCCGACAGTCTCGCAGGCGTCAGGCCTTGGCCAGCGTGGCGGCTCGGGAGAGGACGGCGTCGAGCATGGGCTCGGTGAGGCGGCCGGTGAAAGTGTTCTGCTGGGACGGGTGGTAGCTGCCCAGCAGCGTGATCTCACCGAGAGCGACCTCCGCGCCGTGACCGAACTTCGGCTTCGGCTTCGGAATCGCGACACCGGCCTGGGTCAAGGTCCGCAGCGCGGCGTCCCAACCGTAGGAGCCCAGGCACACGACCACCCGCAGCGTTGGCAGCAGCAGCTCGACCTCCCGGCTGATCCAGGGGGCACAGGTGTCCCGCTCCTGGGTGGTCGGCTTGTTGTCCGGTGGGGCGCAGCGCACCGTGGCCGCCATCCGCGCCCCGATCAGACGCTGGCCGTCGCCGGCATGCACCGATGTCTCCTGTGCGGCCAGGCCCACGCGGTACAGGCTCGCGAACAACCAGTCCCCGGACCGGTCGCCGGTGAAGATTCGCCCGGTCCGGTTGCCGCCATTGGCTGCCGGCGCCAGGCCGAGGATCAGGATCGGCGCGGCGGGGTCGCCCCACCCCGCTATCGGGCGACCCCAATAGGGCTCGGCCGCGAACGAGGCGCGTTTGTCGTGCGCGACGGCCTCGCGCCAGGCGACCAGTCGGGGGCACGCGCGGCAGACCGACACCGCCGCATCGAGGAAGTCGAGGTCAGCACCCTGCGCCAACGCGACGACCTCGGCGGGACTGTGAGCAATGGGGGTTGCGGCGGTCGCCGGGTCGTCGGGCCATCCCGTGCCCGGAGGGACCGGACTCGGGAACGGCTCCCCCGTGATCGGGTGGATCAGTCGGTCCACGCCGCGACCCAGTAGGCCACGCCATAGGGGGCATCGGCGTAGGTGACGGTGGCGGTGGCCGGTGACGGCATCAGCGCAGCCATGGCACGAAAGCCCGGCACGCCCTGGCACCAGAGCTCGGCGGCGAGGCTCTCGTCCAGGGACGCTAGCGCCGCCGCATCGCTCTCGCCCAGGGCCCTCTCGATCGACGCGTCGAAGGGCTCGGCGCGCTCGTCCAGGAAGCCCGGGGCCTTCTCGGTTCGCGTCGCGGATCCGTCGGCAGCCACGACGACCAGGTCGGCGGTGTCCGCGACCAGCGAGCCCGTGAAGCCAGCCTGTCGCAGCAATGACTCGGCGACCTGC
>JBQCJL010000035.1:0-8790 GCA_051952795.1 Marmoricola sp. | reverse complement strand
GGCCATCGTCCAATTCGCGACCGGCTACATGGAGGTCGACCGCCAGTGCGGCAAGGACGTCGACCTGTACGCGTTGGCTGCGGCGGATCGACGCGACGACAACGGCTCCTACGACCGCTTCCTGGCGACGGCGGCTCGCATCTTCGACACCGCGTGGGCTGGACTTGTCCATCACGAACCCGGTCTCGCTCGCCTCGGAGAGCGAGACCGGGATGCCTGCTTCCAGTACCTGTGGCTGTCCCTTCGCGGCATCGCCGAGTTGGTCACCGGCCCGAGGATCGAGCTGACCGCCCTCACGCCCGAGGAGCTCATCCGGTTCGCCAGCGAGAACGTGGTGTGGGTCATTCAGACGCGCTTCGCGACCACGCCCACGTTGCTGTGACGGTGCGGGAGCTCCCTCAGGTGGCGCTCCAGGTCGCCAGCTGACGCTTGAGGACCTTGCCTGTCGGGTTGCGAGGGAGCTCGTCGATGAAGACCACGTCGCGCGGGACCTTGTAGCGCGCGAGGTTCTCCTTGACGTAAGCCTTGATGTGGTCCTCGGTGACGGTCGCACCCGGCTTGGCGACCACGAAGGCGCGGAGTCGCTTGCCGAACTCGTCGTCGTCGACGCCGATGGCCGCGGCATCGAGGATCTCCGTGTGGGCGATCAGCAACTCCTCGACCTCTGCTGGGAAGACGTTCTCGCCACCGGACACGATCATGTCGTCGTCGCGGCCATCGATGTAGAGCCGACCCTGGTGATCGAAATGCCCCACATCGCCGCTGGACATGAGTCCCGCGATGACCTCCTTGTTGCCACCGCCGGTGTACCCCTCGAACGGGGTGGCGGTACCCACGAAGATCCGGCCCGTGATGCCCGTCGGAACCTCGTTGCCCCGGTCGTCGAGAATCCTGACCCGCGAGCCGAGCGCCGGCTTGCCCACCGAGGTCGGGGCCACGCGGACGTCCTGGGGCGTGGCGATCGTGGCTACCGACACCTCGGTCGAGCCATAGAGGTTGTAGAGCACGTCGCCGAACACCTCGAGTGTCTTCGTCGCGATGCTTGCCGGCAGCTGGGAGCCCGCACAGAAGGCGACTTGCAGTGACGAGGTGTCACGCCGGCGGATGGCGTCGTCACCCAGTGCCAGTACCCGTTGAAGCATGATCGGCACCACACAGACCGTCGTCGCGCGATGCGTCGCGATGTCGTCGAGAAGCTGTTCGGCGTCG
Source organism: Marmoricola sp. (assembly GCA_051952795.1). Classification (GTDB taxonomy): domain Bacteria; phylum Actinomycetota; class Actinomycetes; order Propionibacteriales; family Nocardioidaceae; genus Marmoricola. The sequence goes on along the minus strand of JBQCJL010000035.1, from coordinate 7,581 downwards.
AAGGTGCGGCGCAGCACGACCTTGGATCCGAGCGAGACGGACAGGAGCGCGAGCATCAGCCCGGTTCCATGGAACAACGGAGGCCCGATCACCGTCGCTCCGCGAGGGCGCATCGGCATGCGGTCCAAGATGCTGCCCGGCAGGCTGAATCCTCGGGGCTCGGTGCGAGGGGCGCCCTTCGGCGTTCCGGTGGTCCCACTGGTGAGCAGGATGATGCGACCTGCCTTGGCCGGCGCCGGGGGTGCGCTGGCGGAGCCGGCGGCGACGAGCGCGTCCAGCTCGTCCGCGGGAGCCTGGATATCGCAGGTGACCCGTCCCAACCGGGGATTGATCGCCGCGACCAGGTCGTCGAATTCGGCGTCGTGAACGAGGAGGTCGACGCCCTCCCGTTCGGCGACTTCGGCGGCTTGGCGCTTCCCGAACGCGGTGTTCAGCCAGACGACGTTCAGGCCCGCTCTCGACGAGGCGAAGGCCGCGAGTAGAGGACCTCGGTGGTTGCGGCACAGGATGCCGACGGTCCCGCCGAGCGCGACGCGATCACGGAGCGCATTGGCCAGCTGGTCGATGTGTCTGTCGAAGTCGTCGTAGCTGATCTCGCCACGCTCGTCGGCGATCGCCACGCATGATCCGTGCCGGATGGCGGCGATCTTCGGCGCGGCTCCGAAGGCGCCGTAACTGTTGATCGCGCCGATGACCTGCAGGATCCGGCGCGGCGAGTCCACGCCGATGACACCAGCCTGCGCGAGGGCGAGGAGGGACCGTGCCTCGAGAGAGGCGCGTCGGGCAGGGTCGGCCAACAGTTTGGGCATCTCGAGGGCGGTCATCAGACCTGGCATGGAGGTTCTCCTTGGTTGGCGCCGCGAACGGCTTGAGAGTGGGAAGCGCGGGGTGTCTGCCGGTCGCTACGACGCGTCGTCGAGGATCCTGCTGTGATACGCCGCGCGCGCTGTCGGCTCGGCCCCAGTGGCGATCTGGTCGGCGCCCAGCGCACGGGTCAACCGGTGGCGCGCCCGCGGGGGAAGTACGGCGAAGGACGACATCACGATGCCGAGGCTGGCCGGCACGACGACCTTGATCCGCTTCTCCACGACAGCTCGCACGATCCCTGCGGCAACATCCTCCGGTTCTGCCCGCGACAGCCGAGACGCCCATTCGGGCACCTTCGTGCCGGCGGACAGCTCGGTGTTGATGACCCCGGGGAGGACGGTGGTCACGAGGATGCCGTCGTCGATGAGCTCGCGATGGAGGGACTCGCTGAACCCGACGACGAAATGCTTGGTCCCGCAGTACGTCGCCAGTTCCGCCTCGCTCGACACTCCGGCAAGCGAAGCGACGTTGACCAGGTGCCCGCGACCTCGCGCGGTGAACCGCTCGGCGGCCAGTCGCGAACCGTTGAGCACCCCCACGACGTTGACGTCGAGCTGGCGACGTGTCATCGAGGGGTCTTCGTCCAGGAATCGGCCGGTCGGCATGATCCCCGCGTTATTGACCAAGACGTCGAGATCGCCGTGACGGGCTTCCGCAGCGGTCAGGAAGTCCTCGAACGACGATGGATCGCTGACGTCGAGTCGCAGTCCGGTCACCTCGCCACCCGACGCGGCGAGGTCCTCGGCCGCCCTCTTGACCAGCTCGGCGTTGATGTCCCCGATGGTCACGCGCGCACCTTCGGCGAGGAACGCGGCGGCCGTAGCTCGACCGATGCCGCGGGCAGCTCCGGTGATCGCGACGTGAAGCCCCTGGAGGCTACGTTCCTTGGTCTTCGGCATGGTCACTCCTTGGTTGGTGTTCTGCTGAGGGTCTGAGGACGACGGCACGGTCAGGCCGGCGCGGGGTCGGTCGCGACATCGCGACTTCGCTCGACGAAGTCAGCGAGGTCGAGGCGGGACAATCGGTCGCGGAACGTGGCGATGGGCCAGGGCCAGAGGAGCGGCTGGCCGCCCTCGCCCAAATACCAGCTGTCACACCCTGTGGCCCAGACGGTCTCGGGGAATGCCTCGGTCACCTCGGCATAGAAGCGATCGGTTGCGTCCTGCCGCGGCTCGACCTCGGCGATGTTCCGAGTACGCATGCGGTCCAGCCAGCGCAGCACGTAGTCGGCCTGGGTCTCCGCGATCGCGACGAACGAGGAGTTCCCCACCGGGCTGTTGGGTCCCAGCAACATGAACAGGTTCGGGAAGCCGGGGATCGTCGTGGTCAGGTGGGCGCGCGGACCGGCGGACCACGCCTCCTCCAAGGTCACACCGTCCCGCCCGGTCAGCTTCATCGGGCGCATGTAGTTCTGGGCTTGGAACCCGGTTGCGCAGACCAGGACGTCGAGCTCGTGGAGCGTGCCGTCGTCGGTCACGATTCCGTCGGGAACGACCTTCGCGATCCCCTGGGTGACGAGGGCGGCCCGTTCGGACTGGATCGCCTCGTAGAAGCCGGGGGAGAAGATCAGGCGTTTGCATCCGGGAATGTCGGAGGGGCGGAGCTGCTCGCGCAGAACGGGGTCGGCGACGGCCGCGAGGCTCCGCTCCACCTGCGCGGTCGCGAGTCGTCGCTGCCACCCGTCGGTGGTGGTCGCCATGGCGAGCACATCGAAGGCCTTGCGGTTCAGGCGATACAGGCTGCTGCTCGCGCCGGGGACATGGCGGAGGGCGGCCTTGAACCCGACCGGCAGTCGTGGATTCGGAATGGTCGCCACCCAGTGCGGAGTGCGCTGGAACAACGACACGGCCGCGACGTCGGAGGATGCGAGCGCCGTGAGGATCTGGACCCCCGTGGACCCGCTGCCGATCACCCCGACCCGCTTTCCGGCGAGGTCGACGCCGTGGTCCCACCGCGCGGAGTGGAACATGGGGCCCGCGAACGTCTCCAAGCCGTCGATCTCGGGAAGCCTGGGGTGGTGAAGCACGCCGGTGGCGCAGACCAGGACGTCACAACGGTCGACCTCGCCATTGCTGAGCTGCAGATCCCAGCCGCCCTCGGCGAACTCCGCCGACACCACCTCAGTGTTGAACGTGATGTGGTCGAGAAGTCCGCGTCTCTCGGCAACTCGCTCGATGTAGGCCTGGATCTCCGGCCCCGGCGAGAACATCCGGCTCCAATCCGGGTTCGCCTCGTCCTTGAAGCGGTAGTAATGCGCGGGGATGTCGCAGGCGAGGCCCGGATAGTGGTTCTCCCGCCAGGTTCCCCCGACGCGGTCCGCCTTCTCGTAGACGGTGAAGTCCGCCGTGCCTGCTGCCTGCAATCGCATCGCCATCGCGAGGCCGGCGACGCCGGACCCGATGATGGCCACACGCGGCAACGGCGCCGGCGGGGTCGGCTTGAGCGGCATCGCCATCGCGCGATCGAGGACACCGGGGGCCACCGCATTGAGAACCTCGGCGAACGTCCCGACAGGGTGGCTCACCTTGGGCGTCCGGTAGCGGATCGCGTCCAGGACCATCTCCGCGCCCTGCGCCTGCGTCATGGCCGGCACGGATTGGTAGGACGAGGTCGGGGCGATCATCTCGGTGCGAACCAGGGGCAAATGCACGGTGGTCCACCGGACCCCATCGGCTCGCGTCTCGGTGGAGGCGACCCTGGTGAAGCCGTCCAGGGCGGTCTTCGATGCCAGATAGGCCGAGAACCTCGCCTGGTGTTGCACCTGGGTGCCGATCGTGGACACGTTGACGACGTGACATCCGCCGCGTCGACGCATGTGATCGACGATCGGAACCGTGAGCCACAGCATCCCGAAGTAGTTCAGGGTCATGGTGCGCTCGTAGTCGTGCAACCGGTCGGCGCTCTGGCGGACGGAACGGCGGATCGAGCGGCCGGCGTTATTGACGAGGACGTCGACGCCGCCGTAGGTCGTGATCAGGGTGCGAGCCAGCTCGCTCGCCTGCTCGCGATCGCTGAGGTCGCAGGCGTGCACGTGCGCCACGCCGCCGGCGCGCATGATCTCCTCGGCCAGTTCGGCCAAGCGCTCAGCGCGCCGCGCGACCAGGATCGTCTCGGCTCCCGCGGCCGCGACCGCCAAGGCTGCATCGCGGCCGACACCACAGGAGGCGCCGGTGATCAGCACCCGCTTACCGCCGACGGCAGCGCACAGTTCGTCGTGGCGCGACCGACGCCTGACGAGTCGCGCCGCACGCCGCACCTGTCGTTCGAGGCTGATCTCGCGCGTTGCCTGCCACACGTTGTCTTTACACTTCGATGCCATAGTGTAAACGATGGAGTTCGAGCCAAGGACTGTCAAATGGGAGCCGGGGCGCCTTGCCCTGAAGGCTGGATACTGATCGCTGTGAAGCAAGCGGACGACATGAGAGAACAGGTGCTGGCGGCGGCGCGCCGTGTTCTCGCCAACGGCGGGTACGGGTCCGACCGCCTCCACGCGGCGATCGCGCGCGAGGCCGGAGTCTCTCGTCCGACCGTCTACAAGTACGGCGGCAGCCTGACCGAGATCCGGGCGGCGGTCATCGACCGCGAGACCGACGACCTGCTCCGGGAGATCACCCGGAACTCCGCCCCTGCTGAGGTCTCGATCGACTATCTGATCGAGCTGACGGCGCTCGCTGTCGTCCATGCGCGTCGTCATCCGTTGATCCGTGCCGGCATGCGGGACGCGCGGGCGGAACTCTTGAGCCAGGTCACGGTAGAGGCGCGCACCGTGGTCGCGCGCGCCAGCTCGCTCGCGGAGCCTCTCTTCGCGGCAGCGATCGCCGCGGGCGACATCACGCTCGACGACTTCCAGTTCATGGTGGAACTGATGTGTCGCGTCGGGATCAGCCTGACGTTCATCGAGACCGGCCCGGAGATGGACGACCGGGATTCAGTCATCTCATACCTCAACAGGTGCCTCGCTTTCGTCAGTCCGGACCGCGGCTGACGGCGGCGCGAGCGTGATCCTCTCGGTGAACGCCGTGATGAGGCCGGCCACCCTTTCGGGGTCGTTCAACTGCGGGCAATGTCCCCACGTCGGGTCGATGATGAGCTCGCTCGTCGGGAGGCCGCGGTGCACCGCGCGTGCCGCGTTCGGAGGAACGAGGCGGTCCCTGCGCCCGTGAATCACAAGCACGCGGCAGGTGATGTCCTCCAAGCCGATGCCCATGGGCGCTTCGCGTGCGATGGCCCTGAGGGTCCGCAGAACCCAGACATTTCCCCCTCGGCGCTGGATCGCGCGCAGCAGTCGTTCGACCGCCAGTGCTGCTTCGGGGCTGTCTCCACCGCCGACCACGTAGCGAAGCGTGACGCGGTGGAATGCGGCGGACAGACGGGTCGGGATGGGTATGCGAACAGTGGCGAGCCGGAACCAGAGCGGCGGCCGAGGGGCTCGAAGTTGTCGCTCGAACCAGCTGGTGCCATGGGTCGGCTCGGCGATCGCGACCACTCCGGTGATCCGGCTGCTTCCCTTCGCGGCTCGCAGCGAGAGCGCCGCGCCGAGGGAGTTTCCTACGAGGACGACCGGGCCCGAGGGCGCTTCGGTATCGAGGACGCTCTGGACGAAGCGATCGAGCTGGGGGAGGAGAGGCCCTGGGTTCACGTCGTCGGCCTCGCCGAACCCGGGTAAATCCACGGCGACCGCGTTCAACGGTCCGTGCCGCAGGTGCTTCATGACCGCGCCCCAGGTGTCGGCGCTGTCCATGAAGCCGTGCAAGAACACCACGGTGGGGCCGTCTCCGTCGCTACTCAAGCGTCGCGTGGAGACCCCGGCATAGGTGTGCCGGCGTGTTTGGGGCGCGTTCGACATACGTTCGTTCCTTTGCGGTCTGGTTCGTGGAGAGGTCTGGCGTCCGCTAGCTCTTGGCTAGGGCGCGAGAGGCTCGCCGATTGAGGATGCGAAATGCCCTGGTCACCGCGAAGTCCTTGAGCGGTGAGCGCGGATACCAGGCGAGCCAGGGCATGACGGGTACGACGACCCGGTCGTCGACGACGGCCTGCGTTCGACAGAATCGGCGAATTCCGTCGGGGCCGCCGAGGCGGCCGCCGATGCCTGACTTCTTCCAGCCGGTCTGCGGCGCGCCGAAGAAGACGAGGTGCGCACTGGCGTCGTTGACGTCCACCGAACCGCATTCCAGGCGCGCTGCCAGTCGTCGCCCACGACTCCGGTCGCGGGTCCAGACCGATCCGGAGAGACCGTAGGACGATTGATTCGCCAACGCGACGGCCTCGTCCTCATCCCGCACGCGCATGACCGGAATCACCGGTCCGAAGGTCTCGTCGGTCATCACCGACATGTCCTGGTCAACGCCGGTCAGCACGGTGGGCGCGATCTCATGCTCGCTCACGCCGCCGGCGCGGATGACGGCGCCGGCCTCCACCGCCTCCGCGATGTGCCTGCGGACGAGCTGCATCTGTGCGGGCGTGGTCATGACGCCGATGTCCGGTGAAGGGTCGCCCTGGGTTCGCAGGGAGCCGACCACGGAGCTCAACTCGTCCACGAAGGCGTCGTGGACCGAGTCGACGACGTAGACCCGCTCGATGGACGTGCACATCTGGCCGGCATTGGACAGCGCGCCGAAGGCGATCCCCTTGGCTGCGAGCTTGAGATCGGCGTCCTCCAAGACGATCGCCGCGTCCTTGCCGCCGAGCTCCAGTCCCACCGGGGTGAGCCGCGCCGCAGCCCGCTGTGCGACGAGGGTTCCCGTGCTGGTCGAGCCCGTGAACTGGACGAAGTCAGCCGCATCGACCACCGCTTCTCCGGCAGCCGCGAACCCGGTGACCACGTCGAAGACGGCCGGCAGGGCGCACGCGCGCCAGCCGTCGGCCAGCATGGAGACCGCGAGCGGCGCGAACTCTGAGGGCTTGACCACGACGCTCGCGCCCGCCAGTAGCGCCGGAACCGCATCGAAGAGCGTCAAGCCGACGGGGAAGTTCCACGGGACGATCACGCCGACGACCGGATACGGACGGTAGCTCGTGACGACTCGCTTGGTGGCCGTGAGCACGTTGTGGGGCCGCGGCTTCTCGGGCGCGAGGAATCGAGGAGCCGTACGGGCGGAGTAGCGGAGCAGATCGATGCCCACCGCGATCTCCAGCCGCGCCTCGAAGAGGGTCTTGCCGGTCTCGGATGCCAAGCGGCGCGCGAGGTCGTCCTCGTGGGCGAGGATCCAGTCGCCGAACCGGTTGATCAGGGACGCACGTTCCTGCACACCGAGCTGGTCCCATGCCGGCTGGCCGGCCCGTAGCGCGGCGACCCGCCGTGCGACGTCCTCCACCTCGAGGGTCGGACATCGTCCCAGCTCGGTGCCCCGTGCCGGGCTGTAGACCGTGAACACGTCCCGGTCGAGGGGAGGTTCAACTTCGAGCGCCTGTGCGGCTTCGTCGAGTCGGTCGAGCATGGCAGGGCGCCCCTCAGTTCGGTCCGTTCGTGTCTTCGGCGTTCGATCTTGATCGCGATGAACGCACTGATGCCTCCGCGTCCTGGGACTGCGGGCGGCGCGCGTTCGTCTGCGGGCGTGCGGCGTTGCCCGTGAGATGAACAATGTTCATTTTGATTTTGGTGGAACCGTTTGTCAAGGAATTCGGGCCACGACGGTGCGGCGGCGATAGTCGCCCGGTGTCTGTCCCGTCCACTGCCTGAACGCGCGAATGAAGGCGCTCGTCTCCGAGAAGCCC
>JBQCJL010000034.1:0-5115 GCA_051952795.1 Marmoricola sp. | reverse complement strand
CTTCCTCGCGGAGCACGATCCCGCGAGCACCGAGCCGCTGGACTTCCTCCGCGCTCGATTCGACGCCGGGCTCGCCTGGGTCTCCTATCCCGAGGGACTCGGCGGCCTCGGACTACCGCAGTCGTGGCAGTCCGAGGTCGAGCAGGCATTCGCCGCCGTGGGCGCGCCCTCCAACCATCCCGAGCGCAACGGCATCGGCCTGGGCATGGCGGCGCCCACCATCCTCGCCTACGGAACCGACGAGCAGAAGCAGCGCTTCCTGCGACCGCTGTGGACCGGCGAGGAGATCTGGTGTCAGCTCTTCAGCGAGCCGGGGGCCGGCTCCGACCTGGCCAACGTGTCGACCAGGGCGGTGCGAGACGGTGACAGCTGGGTGGTCAACGGTCAGAAGGTGTGGACCTCCGGCGCGCAGAACGCGCGCTTCGCGATCCTGGTCACGCGGACGGATCCCGACGTGGTCAAGCACAGCGGGCTCACCTACTTCATCTGCGACATGAACGACCCTGGCGTGGACATCCGCCCCTTGCGCCAGATCACCGGCGAGGCCGAGTTCAACGAGGTCTTCCTCACCGATGTGCGCGTGCCCGACAACCAGCGTCTCGGGGCCGTCGGCGAGGGCTGGCGCGTCGCCAATGCCACCCTGAACAACGAGCGGGTCTCGATCGGCAAGGGCGCGGGCCGCGAGGGCGGGATGATCGGCGTCGTCGCGGAGACCTGGCGCCAACACCCACAGGCGCACACCGCGGAGCTGCGGGATCGTCTGATGACCCTGTGGGTCGAGGCCGAGGTCGCCCGCATCACCGGGAGCCAGCTGGCGCAGAAGCTCGCCTCGGGTCACCCCGGCCGGGAGGGCTCGATGATGAAGCTGCTGTTCGCACGGATCTCCCAGGAGCTGTCCGGGCTCGAGCTGGAGATCCTCGGCGAGGACGCACTGCGCTACGAGAGCGAGCAGGGCTGGACCATGGTCCGGCCGGAGATCGTGAACTTCACCGGACGCGATGCCGGCTATCGCTATCTGCGCGCGAAGGGCAACTCGATCGAGGGCGGGACCTCGGAGATCATCCGCAACATCGTCGCCGAACGGGTGCTGGGACTGCCCGCGGAGCATCGGACCGACAAGGACCGCCCGTGGAAGGAGCTCGACAAGTGATCGCCGCACCCGATCTCGACCTGTTGCCGTCCGACATCGAGAGCGATCTGCGCTCGACGGTCCGGGCGCTGCTCAAGGATCAGTGCGATCCAGCGGCCGTGACCGCGATGTACGACGGGGACCGATCGGTCGCCGACCGGTTGTGGCGCTCGTTGGCCTCCGACCTCGGTCTCGCCGGTCTTCTCATTCCCGAGGATCTCGGGGGCGCCGGGGCGACCGCGCGTGAGGCCGCCGCGGTGCTGGACGAGCTCGGGCGCGCCTGCGCGCCGTTGCCGTTCCTGACCAGCTCGGTCGTCGCGACCTCGGTGCTGCGCGACGCGGACGGCGAGCCGGCGAGAGCGCTGCTCGAGCGCATCGCCGCGGGTGCCGCGACCGCAGCTCTGATGGTGCCCTTCTCCGCCGCCCCCGACGCCGCACTGCCAGCCTTCGAGATCGTCGGGGATCGGGTCTCCGGTACCGCGCGCAGCGTCGCGGGCGCGCTCGAGGCGGACGTCCTGCTCGTGTTCTCCGGTGGCGTCTACGCCGTGGAGCGAGCCGACGCCGAGGTCAGCGCCGTCGCGTCCCTGGACATGACGCGTCAGGTCGCGGACGTCGCGCTGACCGCCGCGCCGGCGACCCTGCTGCTCGCCGAGGGCGAGAGCGCCGTCCGGGACGCCCTGCTCATGGGTGCCGCGCTGATGGCCTCCGAGCAGGCGGGCCTCGCACGATGGTGTCTGGAGGAGACCGTCGCCTACCTCAGGGTGCGCAAGCAGTTCGGTCGCGTCGTGGGTGGCTTCCAGGCCCTCAAGCATCGTCTGGCCGATCTGTATGCCGAGACCGAAGCGGCGTCGGCGGCGGCGCGTTACGCCGCGGCCGCCGTGGCTGCAGGTGAGGACGTGCCGATCGCCGCTCGGGTGGCTGCCGCCTACGCCAGCGACGTCGCGGTGCACGCGGCCGAGGAGGCCGTTCAGCTGCACGGGGGCATCGGCATGACCTGGGAGCACCCGGCCCACCTCTACCTGAAGCGAGCCAAGGCCGATCAGATCGGCTGGGGAACGGCGGGCGCGCACCGCAGCGCGCTGGCCAGCCTTGTCGACCTCGGCTGAGGCGGGCCCACCTAGACTGACGGGATGCGCATGGGTATGCCGCTCGTCGACTCCTTCGGGCGGGTTCACACCGATCTGAGGGTCTCCCTCACGGATCGCTGCAACCTGCGCTGCCGGTACTGCATGCCGGAGGAGGGGCTCGCGTGGCTGCCGCGCGAGGAGGTGCTCACCGCCGACGAGATCGTCCGACTGGTGCGCGTCGGAGCAGAGCGCCTCGGCATCCGGAGCGTCCGGCTGACCGGGGGAGAGCCGCTCCTGCGGCGCGATCTGGTCGACATCGTGGGCAGGCTGGCGGTGATCGAGCCGGAGCTCGAGCTCGCGATGACCACCAACGGGATCGGGCTCGCGCGCACGGCGGCCCCGTTGCGTGACGCCGGGTTACGACGGATCAACATCAGCCTCGACACGCTGCGGCCCGAGCGCTTCGCCGAGATCACCCGACGTGATCGGCTCGCCGACGTCATCGCGGGCATCGAGGCGGCGAGTGCGGCGGGGTTGGCCCCGGTGAAGGTCAACACCGTCCTGATGCGGGGCGTCAACGACGACGAGGTCGTCGATCTGGTGCGCTTCGGCATCCGCACCGGCTGCCAGGTGCGCTTCATCGAGGCGATGCCCCTGGATGCGCAGGGCGCGTGGTCGCGGGACATCGTGATCAGTGCCGACGAGATCCTGGCGACGCTGGGCCACGAGTTCGACCTGGTGCCGATCGACCACGAGGTGTCCGCGCCCGCCGAGCTGTGGAGGATCGGCGGGACCGACGCGTCCGTGGGCATCGTGGCCAGCGTGACGCACGCCTTCTGCGGGAGCTGCAACCGCGGGCGGCTGACGGCGGACGGGCAGTTGCGCAACTGCCTCTTCGCGACCGAGGAGTCCGACCTGCGCGTCCTGCTGCGTGGGGGCGCGAGCGACGACATCATCGAGCAGGCCTGGCGGACCAGCATCGCGGGGAAGGCCCGGGGGCACGGCATCAACGAGGTGACCTTCCAGCAGCCCGCTCGGCCGATGTCGGCCATCGGCGGCTGAGGTGCTCCCCGAGCTGTCGCACTCCGACTGGCTCGTGCTCGGCGTGCTCGGGACAGGCGCGACCCATGGCTTCGCCGTCTCCACCTCCCTGAGCAAGGACGGTGACCTCGGGAGGATCTGGGCGGTGCGACGCCCGATGGTCTACCAATCCGTGGCCAAGCTGGTCGCCCTCGGGCTGGTGGCGGAGCGCGCGACCGAGCGCAGCGCGAGCGGTCCGTCGCGCACCCCCTTGCAGCTGACCCGCAAGGGACGCCGTGTGCTGGCCGATTGGCTCGTGACGCCGGTCGAGCATCTGCGCGACATGCGCCCCCTGCTGCTGGCCAAGCTCGCCTTCCTCGCACGACAGGGCGCGGATGCGCGCCCCCTGCTGGAGGCGCAGCACGAGCAGCTCGCCGCGCTGCTCGAAGCGCCTCAGACAGGTGCGGCCGACGATGTCCAGCGCGTGGTCGACGCGTGGCGGCGTCAAGCTGCTCGCGCCGTTCTCGCGTTCCTCGAGGAGCAACGCGCCCCCCGATAGTCAGTTGCTGACTACCGGCTCTAGGCTCGGGGTCATGATGAAGAGGGCCGTCGCTGCTGCGACCACCGCCGTCCTGATCGTCCTGCTGACCGCCTGCGGGTCGTCGTCCTCGAAGACCAGCGCGGTGACCGTGCTCTACGCGGGCTCGCTGGTGGATCTGATGGAGAAGCAGATCGGACCCGGCTTCGACAAGGCGACCGGCAACACGTTCACGGGCTTCGGGGCCGGATCGACCGCACTGGTCTCCCAGATCAAGGGCGAGGTTCACCGCGGCGACGTCTTCATCAGTGCGTCCCCGAAGGCCAACGCCGCGCTCCAGGGAGCGGCCAACGGCCGATGGGAGACCTGGTACATCAGCTTCGCCTCGGCCCCTCTCGTGCTCGGCTACAACCCGAGCAGCGCCTTCGCGCATGATCTGCGCACCAAGCCCTGGTACGACGCGATCACCGAGCCCGGCTTCCGGCTCGGCTCGACCGATCCGGTGACCGACCCCAAGGGCAAGCTGGCGGCGCAGGCCCTCGCCGCCCGGAGGATCCCCCACCGCAGCACCGGGTTCTTCCCCGAGGAGACGCTCGTCGGTCGCCTCCAGGCGGGGCAGCTCGATGCGGGCTTCTTCTACGCCAGCGAGGCCAAGGCCGCCGGCATCGCGACGGTTCCGCTGACCGGCGTCGACCTGAAGGCGACCTACACGATCACGATCCTTGCGAACGCTCCGCACGAGGCTGGGGCCGAGGCGTTCGTGACATACCTCCTGGGCCCGGCGGGTCGAGCAGCGCTGAAGCAGGACGGCTTCACGCTGATCTCGCCGGTCAAGGTGACCGGGAAGGGAGTTCCGAACGGGGTCTTGAGCAAGGTGTCATGAGCAAGGCGTCATGAACCGCACACCCCTGCGCTGGCTGGGAGCGCTGCTCGCTCTCTACCTGCTCGTGCCCCTGGTCGCGTTCGGATGGCGCCTGGCGACATCGCACGAGCGCGGATTCGGCCAGGCCGGCTTGTGGCAGGCGTTGGGGACCTCGGTGCTGTCGGCGACGATCTCGACGGCTGTCGTCGCGGTGCTGGGCATCCCGCTGGCGCTCTGGTTGGCCCGGTCGACCGGCTGGCTGCGCGGCATCGTCACCGTGCTGGTCCAGCTGCCACTCGCCCTGCCCCCGGTGATGAGCGGCATGGTGCTGATCTACGTCGTCGGTCCCTACACCTGGCTCGGCCGGCTGTTCGACGGCGGTCTGACCGACAGCCTGACCGGGTTGGTGATCGCCCAGACGTTCGTGGCCTCGCCGTTCCTGATCATCGCGGCGCGCTCGGCGTTCGCGGCGATCAGCCCTGATCTCGACGAGCTGGCG
>JBQCJL010000033.1:0-6506 GCA_051952795.1 Marmoricola sp. | reverse complement strand
GTGCAATCTCGACGTCAATAAGTGCAAGGTCGGCGGGTTAGGCGAGGAACTCGAGGATGCGGTCGGCGATGACCTCAGGCTGCTCGAGGTGCAGGAAGTGGCCGGTGCCGGGGATGAGCTCGGACCGGGAGGTCGAGTTCGTGCGAGCACTGACCGCCGGGAAGAAGCCGGGGTCGAGCGCGCCGTCCCGGTCGCCCTGGAGCGACAGCAGCGGATGGATCGGCTCCACCAGCGCCGCACGCGAGCCCTTGGAGGCGATGGCGCGGTAGTAGGAGACCGCGGCACGCCGATGGCTCAGGGACGGGGTGGCGTCCCGGAGGAACGCGAGATCCTCGGTGGCGTCGTAGCCCGGAGACCAATCGCGCCAGAGCTTGGCGGTCAATCGCTCGAAGATCCGCTCCGAGAGGCCGGGGATCTGGTTCAGCGCGATGTACCAGGAGTGGAAGGGCTGACGCGCCAGCGCCCCGAGCCACGGCGCCAACGTCTCCCGGGTGGGATTGATCCACGGCAGCGGCGGAACCGCCAACGCGACGACCCTGCTGAAGGGTGAGTCCGACCGTCCCGCGACCAGGTCGGCCGCGATCGCTCCCCAGTCGTGACCGACCAGGACGGCGTCGTCGCCACCGCGCAGCGCGTCGTGCAACGCCATCGCGTCGCGCGCGAGGGCGCGCACCGAGTAGTCGCCGTCGCTGGGGATGCCCGAAGGTGCATATCCGCGCATGAAGGGCGCGACCACCAGGAACCCCTGATCCGCGAGCAGGGGCGCCAGCGTCCGCCAGGTCCAAGCGGTGTCGGGGAAGCCGTGCAACGCGACCAGGAGCCGGCCGTCACTCGGGCCCCACTGGAGCGTGGCGACGTCGTGGGTGGCCAGCGGGTAGATGCGGGAACTGGGAGCCAGGCGCATGGGAGCCAACATAGTTGCCGTGGGTGTGACCACGGCGGCGGCGGGTAAGAAGGGCAGTGACCACCACGACCGAGGAGCGCCCCATGGACCTAGCCGGCAAGACCATCATCGTGACCGGGGGCAACAGCGGGATCGGACGGGCGATCGTGTTGGCCGCCGCGGCGGCCGGCGCCAACGTCGTGATCGACTACATCGCCAACCCGCAGGCCACCTCGGATCTCGTCGACGAGGTCGAGAAGCTGGGCGGTAAGGCCGTCGGGGTCAAGGCGGACGTCTCCTCCCCTGCCGAGCTCGCCACCCTGGTCCAGCAGGCCGTCCAGACCTTCGGGCGGCTCGACGTTCTGGTCAACAACGCCGGCATCGAGGATCGGGTCAGCCTCCTCGAAGAGACCGAGGAGGGCTACGAGAAGGTGCTCAACGTCAACCTCAAGAGCGCCTTCTTCGGCAGCCAGGCGGCCGCCAAGCAGTTCATCGCCCAAGGAGGTGGCGGAGTGATCATCAACATCTCCTCCGTCCACGAGGACTGGCCGATGCCGGGCAACACGACCTACTGCGTGGCCAAGGGAGGGATGCGGATGCTCACCCGGACGGCGGGGGTGGAGCTGGCGAGCCACGGCATCCGCATGGTCAATGTGGCCCCGGGCGCGGTCCACACGCCGATCAACACCTCGACCGAGAGCGATCCGGAGCTGCTCGCGCGGCTGAACGCGGCGATCCCCCTGGGACGCATCGCGACCCCCGAGGAGATCGCCGACGTGGTCGTGTTCCTGGCTTCGCCGAAGGCGGACTATCTGACCGCGACGACCGTCACCGTCGACGGCGGCATCACGCAGGGAAGCGTCGGGCTCTAGCCCGCTTCTCCCGCCCCTGCAGTCGCTCCCAGGAGCCACATGCTTTGCCAGGAGCGGGGGTACGAGGCGTCTATGCAGACCGACCTGCGCGCCAAGCGCTCGCCGTTCCCCTTTCTCGCCGGGCCGTACGGCCACCCCTTCCACCCGATCGCCGTGACGATTCCGATCGGGGCTTGGGTCGCGAGTCTGGTGTTCGACATCGGCGCGCACGTGAGCTCCGCCAACGCCGACGCCCTCGCACTCGGCGCGCGTTGGCTCATCGCGGTGGGCATCGTGGGCGCGGCCATCGCAGCGTGCATCGGGCTGCTCGACCTCCTGACGATCCCGCACGGGACCGCGGCCTACGCCACCGCGCTGGCCCACGCTTCGCTCAACGCCGTGGTCACGCTCGGATTCGTCGGCGACTTCCTCTGGCGCGAGAACGACAACTCCGCCACGGCTGTCGGCCCGCTCGTCCTGAGCGTGGTCTGCCTGCTGATCCTGGGCGTCTCCGGCGCGTTGGGCGGGATGCTCGCGTATCGCTACGGTATCCGCGTCGCCGACGACGCCACGCAGGCGCCCGCCTTCACGCCGGCCCGGGGTGAGTGACGTGGCGGTCGTCGCACTCATCACCTGGCTGATCACCGCCGGTCTCGGATACACGATGTTCTCCATCTGGCTGCGCGGCTCGGCGAACACGCCCGAAGGCGTGCTCCGCGACAGCCACTTCAGGCCGGCCACGATCGGCTCCCACCTGCTCATCGCCGCCGGTGGCCTGGTGCTCTGGCTGGTCTACCTGGTCACCGACGCCGGGGTGATCGCCTGGATCAGCTTCGCCTGTCTGGTCCTGGCCGCCGGCCTGGGCGACATGCTCGTCCTCCGGTGGCTGCGTGACCGTCGCGTCGCCCCGGCCCCGCGACCCGACCTCCCCGAGCAGCGCATCCCCCTGGTGGCGGTCGCTGCCCACGGTGCGTTCGCCGTCGCCACCCTGGTTCTGGTGCTGGTCACCGCCGTCAAGGAATCCCTGTGATCGAAGAGGAGAAGGCCATGCAAGGAAACGGTTCGGAATCGCAGCCCACGGACCCCGACACCACGTCCGACCCGGCGAGGAGCGCCCACGAGGGCCACGACTGGACCAGCGAGGGCGGCGCCACCCAGGAAGGCCCGGCGACCGACGTCGACGACGACGACGACGCCGAACCCGCGGCGAGCGGGCCCGAGGACGACTGAGCAGCATGAGCCACGCGATTTCGGGTACTCCGGCGCCATGAAGTCTGTGGTCGTCATCATCGTCGTGATCCTGGCGTTCGCCGTCGCTCTCGCGGGCGCCATGCTGCTCGAGCGCCGACGCAACCGCGCGGTGCTCGGCAACGAGCGCGCCCAGGGCCGGAACCCCGACCCCGACAAGGGACCCAACCTGTGATGAGCGACGACCCGCGCCTAGACCCGGCGTGGGCCGAGCGACTGGACTATGACGACGCCACCATCGAAGCCGTCGGCAAGCTGACAGACGCGTTCGAGACCATCGAGGTGGCCCGTGGCCATCTCTACGCCTTCCACCGGATGACCGGTACCGCCGGCACGGAGATCAGCGATGCCGTGAAGCTCCTGCGGGACGCCGGGCACGAGGACGTGGCGGAGCGGGTTCGCGCGGAGGTGCTGGGGCGCGACGTGATCGGCGGCCACTGGACGTTCCAGCTCGTCGAGGAGTACGACGGGAACTTCTACGGGCCGTTCCGCCGGTTGGAGATCGATGTCCGCAACCTGGTCGGCGGACACCGCCACCTCCACGAGGCGGCTCTCAAGCGCGGCTTGACCGGCGGATATCCCTCGACGGGATAGCGCTTGGACGGCCTGGGGTGGTGCCTGCGAGGAGCCCATCAGCCGACATATCCGACTGCCTTCCGGGTACGACATCTCCACCACCGAGCGAGAGGAGTCGATACCCATGTCGCCACAGCGAGCTTGGAGCGCCAAGCGTGAGCGCCAGTACAAGCACATCAAGGAAGGCCTCGAGGACCGTGGACGCTCCGAGGATGTCGCCGAGGAGATCGCCGCGCGCACCGTGAACAAGGAGCGGGCGCGCCACGGCGAGTCCAAGCAGCGGAGCAAGACTTCCACCAACGACATCTCCAGCGGGCGCCGCGGCGGCCTGCGCTCCCACCGTGGGCCGGGCGGACGCACGAAGGCGCAGCTCTACCAGGAGGCCAGGGAGCGCAACATCCGCGGGCGCTCCAGCATGACCAAGGACGAGTTGCTGCACGCCCTCGGCGGCCGTCGATCCTGAGCCCGCCGTGAGCAAGGGCGAGTCCAAGAAGGACCGGGTTACCAGGAACTGGGACGAACTCCTCCAGGAGCTGCGCGTCACCCAGACGGGCGTCCAGATCCTGACGGGATTCCTCCTGACCGTTCCGTTCTCGAACCGGTTCGCGCACCTCACCCACCTGCAGCGCACCACGTACCTCTGCGTGCTCATCGGTGCCATCGCCGCTACCGCGCTTCTGGTGGCGCCCGTCGCCTTCCACCGGCTGCTCTTCCATCAGCGCCAGCGGCCGTGGTTGGTGTTCGCGGCGCACTTCTGCGCGATCGCTGGTCTCTTCCTGCTGGGGTTGAACAGCTGCGGCGCCGCCTTCCTCGTGTTCGACATCAGCACCCGCACGCCGACCGCCACGGTGGTCGGCGGGGTCCTGCTCGGCCTGTTCACCCTGCTCTGGGTGGTGGTGCCCCTCGTGGTCCGATGGCACCATCACCGGGCCGACGAGGGCTCGTCGGGGTAGAGCCGGGGCCACGCCTTCGCGGCCTACCCCCGTCGCACGCAGCCATTCCGTACGGCTCGCGAGCAGATGTTTCGCGTCACACCGCGGGGGGTATACACGGAACGTACGGGGGAGAACGTGCCTGTCTCGACAGGCGCGGCATGGCTGCAGTCGGTTCAAACCACGAGCCGCCTGGCTGCAGAGGTCTTTTTCGAGGGAATCCCGTGTTGACGACAGAACAGCAGCCCTTGAACCGGGGCACCAGCACCGCCGATTACATCGAGACGGATCCGAACCTCACCCGCGACGAGCGCACCGTCGTGCTGCTACGCCGCGCGAGGAGCCTCGGCGGCGAGCCCGCCGAAGAGTGCCGCGGCCTGGCGGTGTCGCTGAACATGCCGATGGCACGCGGTCTGGCGCTGCGCTATCGCAACCAGGGCCTCGCGCTCGACGACCTCCATCAGGTCGCCTACCTCGGACTGGTGGAGTCCACCGTGCGCTTCGATCCCGAACGCGGTCACGGCTTCACCGACTTCGCGGTCCCCACCATCCGCGGCGAGCTGCGCAAGCACTTCCGCGATGCCGGCTGGACGGTGCGGCCGCCCCGACGCCTCCAGGAGCTCCAAGCAGCCATCCGGCGCAGCGAGCAGGAGCTCAGCCAGCGACTGGGACGCGCTCCCCGCCCCTCCGAGTTGGCGCAGGACCTCGGCGAGGACCTCGACAACGTCATCGAGGCACTGGCGATCGACGGCTGTTTCCAGCCATCGTCGCTCGATGCGCCCACCGGAGCTGCCCACGATGCCCCGCCGCTCGCCGACTCGCTCCGCGAGGACGACGTCTACGAGGCGGCCGAGGCCCGGCTCACGCTGGGACCCGCCATCCGGGCGCTCAAGGAGCGGGACCGCCGCATCCTCGAGCTGCGCTTCTTCGAAGGCTTGACCCAGCAGGAGATCGGCGACGCGATCGGCGTCACGCAGATGCAGGTCTCTCGGCTGATCGCCCGGATCCTCCGCGACGCTCGCCAGGCGGTCGGCGATCGGGACGCGGTGTCATCGGTCGCCTGATTCCTCCGCGAAAGCGACGAGGGGGCCAGCTGACGCTGGCCCCCTCGTGCATTTCTCGGCAGCTTGCTACAGGTCGCCTGCAGCCGCTTCCTGGCGCTTCTCGTCCGCCTTGGCCTGAGCCTGGGCAGCCTCGGCCTTCGCCTCGTGCTTCGCGGCCTCGCGCTCGTGCTCGGCGCGGTCCTGCTGGGCCTCGCCCTCCTGGGCCAGGTCGTCGTTGCCGACGGCGGTACCGGCGACTTCCTTGACCTTGCCGGAGACCTCGTTCACGACGCCCTTCAAACCAGTAGTGGTGGGCTTCTCGTCGGTCATGTCTACCCCTTCTGGTGTTGCTCTCCCGCATCGCGGGCTGACTCTCCTCCCGTACCCGATCAGGCCCACAGCAAGCCGGACGTGGGCCACCTCATAGCGCCTGATCACCAGGCGGCGTCGCGCCGGTCGCCACCAAGCACCAGACGGTCTTGCCGAGCGCCGTCAGCGAGACCCCCCAGTCGGTGGCCACCTCGGCGACGATGCGGAGGCCGCGGCCCCCAGACGTCACCCGGTCGGGGCGGCGCAGCACCGGCACCTCCTGAGAGCCGTCATGCACGGCGATCACGGCCTGCCCCTCCGTGAGGGTGACGTCCAACGCGATGTCGCCGGCGCCGTAGCGCACGGCATTGGTCACCAGTTCGGAGACCACCAGCTCGACGTCCAGGGTGATCGGCACGCCGTGCTCCTCGAAGCACGAGCGCGCGGCCGCCCGCGCCACCGCGACCGAGCTGGCGTCGGGAAGCAGCGCGAGACTCATGGGATCGACCAAACCGGCCGCGCGGCTTCGGGTCCGTGGCGCAACATCAAGCCCATTCCTTCCTTCTCCTCCTTCTGATGCGGTCCTGTCCCCAACCGGCTCACACCGTCATCACTCCGACCACTCCCGCCGTGGCCATGAGGAGGACCGCAAGCCACCCGAAGA
>JBQCJL010000032.1:0-2981 GCA_051952795.1 Marmoricola sp. | reverse complement strand
CGGTGCACGCCCAGCATCAGCTCGCGTAGGGCGAGCAACGTCCACTTCTCCCCCACGAGCTCCAGCGCGCGGGCCACGGAGCATTCACGAACCTCTGGCATGCCTCCATCCTAGATGAGTTTGATTTCACAACCTAGTCCGTTGGATTTTCCAACTCACTGGGCTACCGTCGACTCCAGAACCTCCTGAAAGGGGAAGACCGTGAGCACTGCCGTCATCGTCGATGCAGTCCGTACACCCGTCGCCAAGGGCAAGCCCGGCGGCGCCTATTCCGAGATCCACCCGGTCGATCTGCATGCCCACACCCTTCGCGCGCTGGTCGACCGCACCGGTCTCGACCCCCACGAGATCGACGACGTCATCAGCGGCGCTGTCGGCCAGGTCGGCGAGCAGTCCGGCAACACCGCTCGGTGGGCCGTCCTCGGCGCGGGATTCCCGGAGTCGGTGCCGGCCGTGACCGTCGATCGACAATGCGGATCCAGCCAGCAGGCCCTCCACTTCGCCGCCCAGGGAGTCATCTCCGGCGCGTATGACGTCGCCATCGCCTCGGGGATCGAGTCGATGAGCCACATCCCGATCGGATCGCAGAGCCTCGGCAGAGACTTCTTCGGAGCGAATGTCGCCGAGCGCTACCAGCCCGGCCTCGTCCCCCAGGGCATCAGCGCCGAACTGATCGCGAACAGGTGGAACCTCTCCCGCCAGCAGCTCGATGAGTTCGCGGCCGAGTCCCACCAACGAGCCGCCCGAGCATGGAAGGACGGCCTCTTCGACTCCCAGATCACGCGCATCGACGACCTGGCCACCGACGAGACGATCCGGCCGGAGACCACGCCCGAGACGCTGGCCGGACTGCGACTGGCGTTCAAGGACGACTACTGGGTCTCGCGCCTCCCCGACATCGACTGGCGGGTCACCGCGGGCAACAGCTCGCCGATCAACGACGGCTCCGCTGCCGTCCTGGTGACCAGCGAGGACGCGGCAGCACGGCTGGGGCTCAAGCCACGCGCACGGGTGCACTCTTTCGCCGTCACTGGTGACGACCCGATCTTCATGCTCACCGGCATCATCCCCGCGACCCAGAAGGTTCTGGCTCGCGCAGGCCTGAGCATCAGCGACATCGACGCCTTCGAGGTCAACGAGGCCTTCGCGTCGGTCGTGCTCGCGTGGCAGGCGGAGACCGGGGCCGCGCTGGACAAGGTGAACATCAACGGCGGCGCCATCGCGATCGGCCACCCCCTGGGCGCATCGGGAGCTCGATTGGCCACCACCCTGCTGAACAACCTCGAGCAGGTCGATGGTCGCTATGGCCTGCAGGTGATGTGCGAGGCCGGCGGCCTGGCCAACGCCACGATCATCGAGCGCCTCTGATGAGGGAGCGCAGTTACAGCTGGGAGGACCCGATGGGTCTCGCCGCTGCCGCGTCCGGCCGCAGCGGGCTGGAGTTCCTGCGCGGCATCGCCGACGGCGAGCTGCCCATCCCGCCGATCATGGCCACGCTCGGCATCGAGGGCATGAAGTTCGACGACGGAACCGCCACCTTCGAGCTCAGCCCCGAGGAATGGCACTACAACCCGATCGGGTCCGTCCACGGCGGGGTGCTCTCCACCATGCTCGACTCGGCTCTGGCCTGCGCGGTCCACACCACGCTGCCTGCCGGCACCGGCTACACCTCGCTGGACTTGGCCGTCCGCTTCACGCGAGCAGCCACGACCGCCAGCACCACCCTGCGGGCCGAAGGCCACGTCGTCACCCGAGGCCGCCGCACCGCCACCGCGGAGGGCCGCATCACCGATCCGGACGGACGCATCATCGCGACCGCCACCACCACCTGCCTGATCCTCGGAGGAGAGTCATGAAACTGAACGACGCCGTGGTCCTCGTCACCGGAGCCAACGGAGGTCTTGGCCGCGAGTTCGTCCACCAGGCCCTCGAGCGAGGCGCCACCAAGGTGTATGCCAGCGCGCGCACGCCGCAGGAGTGGGACGACCCGCGGATCGTTCCCCTGGCGCTGGACGTCACGAGTCCATCCTCGATCGCGACCGCCGCCCAGCAAGCAAGCGACGTCACGGTGCTCATCAACAACGCCGGTGCGTCGACCGGCGCCGGCTTCGACGACCTCGCCGCGGCCCGGGCACTGTTCGACACGAACTTCTGGGGCCAGCTGGCCGTCACCAAGGCCTTCGCGCCCGTGCTGGCACGCAACGGACGAGAGGGCAGCGCTGTGGTCAACGTGCTCTCGGTGTTGTCGTGGCTCGGGATCGCCGACGTCTACAGCGCCACGAAGGCTGCGTTCTGGTCCGCGACCAACACGCAGCGCCTGCGACTCGCGCCGACGCAGGTCGTGGGTCTTCATCTCGGCTACACCGACACCCCGATGACCCGCGGCGTCACCGAGCCCAAGAACGACCCCGCCGACGTCGTCCGCGCTGCTTACGACGGTCTCGAAGCCGGCGCTCACGAGGTCCTCGCCGACGAGGTCTCGCGGCAAGTGAAGGCTGCGTTGTCCGCTCCGGTCGAGGCACTCTATCCGAGCCTCGCGAGCTGATTCGTTCGTCTTTACGTCGCTGCTCCGTGGTGCGTCGGCACCGCATCGGAATCGAGGAAGCGGGTACCTCAGGACCACGTCGAATCCCGTGACGATGTGGAGATTTCAATGGCGGTGACGACATTTCAAGACCTGCCCATGGCTGATCGTGATCAGGACTGGGACGGCGACGCTGCAGAAAAGCGCGTGCGTAAGTGGGCGGATGCGGAGGACGGGCCAAACGCGAAGTACCGCGATGCCCACGTCTGGTACGACGCCGAGAACAAGGACAACTTCACGGCCTACAAACTTCTGATCGCAGACGTCGTCGATGGCAAACTCAGGGCTGTTCCCCGAGGCGTCATGGCTGCCGGAAATGTGATGCAAGGCGGCCGGGGCGGCGTCAACCTTCCGAGTTCGGACGTCGATCGGGTGAAGAGTCACCTGGCGAAGTACT
>JBQCJL010000031.1:0-5646 GCA_051952795.1 Marmoricola sp. | reverse complement strand
ACCGAGATCCCGCGAGCGAGGTATCTCGCGCGGCTGCCTGGGCTCCTCGAGGTGCCGCTGCCGGCGCTCTGGGCCTGACCTACTTCAGGAGCTTGCTCATCCGCCGATCGGCGAGCGGCTTGCCGCCGGTCTGGCATGTCGCGCAGTACTGCAGGCTCGAATCGGCGAAGGAGACCTCGCGGACGACGTCGCCACAGACCGGGCACTTCTCACCGGTGCGTCCGTGGACGGCCATGGCCCGCTTCTTCTCGCTCTTCAGCTCCGTGGCCGCCATCCCGTCCGAGCGCGCGAGCGCATCGTCGAGGACGGAACGCATCGCCGAGTAGAGCACGTCGAGCTCCTCGTCGGTGAGGCTGTTCGAGGGCTTGAAGGGGGACATCTTGGCCGCATGCAGGATCTCGTCGGAGTAGGCGTTGCCGATCCCCGCGATATTCGCCTGCATCCGCAGTACGCCCTTGATCTGCGCGCGGCCGCTGCGCTCGAGGATGTCGTGGAGAACCTCGCGGGTGAAGGTCTCCGACATCGGATCGGGCCCGAGCGCGGCTACGCCGGGGACGTCGACGGGGTCGCGGACGACGTAGAGCGCCAACGACTTCTTGGTGCCCGCCTCGGTGATGTTCATGGCGGCGCCGTTGTCCAACAGGATCCGTGCGGCCAGCGGCGACTTGCTGCTCGGTCGCGCGGGCAGCTTGGGGGCCTCGTCCATCCAGCGGATCCAGCCGGCGCGGGCCAGGTGCAGGACGAGATGAAGCCCCGACGCCTCGATATCGAGGAACTTCCCGTGCCGACTGACGTTGTCGACGAACCCGCCGTTGAGCGCGGTGATCGGGGGATCGTAGGTCTTCAGGCAGCTGAAGGCGGCGATGTCGATGCGAGCGATCGCGCGGCCTTCGAGGCGGTGGCGGAGGTCGTTCGCCAGAGCTTCGACTTCCGGCAGTTCGGGCATGTTCCGAGCGTAGCGACACGCTGTCTAGGGAAATCGCTAGATCCGCCGATACTTCTCGATAGCGTCAGCACATGGACCCGATCCGCAACCCGTACGCGCCTGGCGCGGGCCAGCGGCCGCCCGAGCTGGCCGGCCGCGACCGCGAGCTCCAGCAGTTCGACGTGACCCTCGAGCGCGTTGCCCAGGGGCGGCCCGAACGCAGCATGGTCCTGTCCGGACTGCGCGGCGTGGGCAAGACCGTGCTGTTGAACGCGCTTCGCAGTCAGGCGGTGCAGCGGGCCTGGGGGACGGGCAAGATCGAGGCCAGACCGGACCAGTCGTTGCGGCTCCCGATCGCTCAGGCGCTCCATGCGGCCATGCGGGAGCTGGGCCATCGGCATCGCGACACCGACCGGGTGGACGAGGCGATGTCGGTGCTGAAGTCCTTCGCGCTGCAGAGCTCGGCCACCGAGCGGAAGACGGCGCGCGCCGCGGGCCGCGCCTGGACGCCGCCGATCGATGTCGCCGCCGCACGAGGCCGGGCGGATTCGGGTGACCTGGAGCTCGACCTCATCGAGCTGTTCGGCGCCGCGGCCTCCCTCGCGCGCGACCTGGGCGTGGGGATCGCGGTGTTCATCGACGAGATGCAGGACATTGCGCCCGACGAGCTGGGTGCGCTGTGCGGCGCGTGCCACGAGATCAGCCAGCAGGCGGCGCCGCTGATCGTCGTGGGTGCCGGCCTGCCGCATCTGCCGGTGGCGCTGTCGGCGTCCAAGTCGTACGCGGAGCGGCTCTTCCGGTACGTCCACGTGGATCGGTTGCCCCGCGAGATGGCCGAGCGCGCCTGGACGCTGCCGGCTGCGACCGAGGGTGCGACCTATGCGGCCAAGGCTCTCGAGGAGCTCTACCACTTGACCGACGGCTACCCGTACTTCGTGCAGGCCTACGGCAAGGCGGTGTGGGACGTCGCACTGGCGGATCACATCGAGTGGTCCGACGTGGTCCAAGCCGCTCCCGAGGCGGAGGCCGAGCTCGCGGTCGGCTTCTTCGGTGCGCGCTACGACCGGGCGACGCCAGCCGAGCGCGAGTACATGCTGGCGATGGCGGCCCTGGGCGAGGAGAGCCGCGATCAGGCGGTGAGCACCGCGGAGGTCGCCGACTTCCTCAAGCGCAAGGCGCAGTCCCTGAGCCCCGCGCGCGACGGCCTCATCAAGAAGGGGCTGGTCTACGCCGCGGAGCGCGGGACCGTGGCGTTCACGGTGCCGCACTTCGGCAAGTTCCTGCGCTCGCAGCGCTAGCACCCGCCATCTGACCGCCACGAACACGCAACCTGGACGTTCGCGAGGCGTAGTTGGAGTTTGCGACGGTTCCAGCGTGAGTATCTGTCACGATGAAGTCGTGTTCACGCACGCCGATCCCAGGGTGCGGCAGCCGCGGGTTGTCGCGCACCGCGGTGCGAGCGCGCTGTATCCCGAGCACACGATCGCGGCGTATCGGGCCGCCATCGCGCAGGGCGCCGACGCCCTCGAGTGCGATGTGCGGTTGACCGCCGACGGTGAGCTGGTCTGTCTGCACGATCGCACGCTGCGGCGCACCGGATCCAGGGATGGCCTGGTGTCGACCTCGACGCTGGCTCAACTCGAGCAGATCGACTTCGGTGCCTGGAAGCCCCAGACGGGGGTCACGTGGGACCGTGCGGACGTCGGAGTACTGACCCTGCGGACGCTGCTGGAGATCGCCGCCGAGGCCGGGGTGAAGCTCGCCATCGAGGCCAAGCACCCCACGCGTTACGGCGCCCAGGTCGAGGAGTCGATCGTGCGGTTGCTGGCCGAGTTCGGCTGGACCGGTGCCGACTCGCCGGCACGGGTGATGAGCTTCTCCTGGGTGGCGCTGCGGCGGATCCGACGCCTCGCGCCGGCCCTCGACCTCGTCTATCTGATGGATCGACCGAACCAGTGGCGACGCGTGCAACCGGTCGCGGACCCGGACTGGATCGCCGCTCCCGGGATCAAGGTCGTCAAGCGTGCGCCCGACCAGATCAGCAGCATGATCGCCGCTGGCACGAGGGTCCACGTGTGGACGGTGAACGACCCCGAGGACGTCGATCTCTGCATGGATTTCGGCGTCGACGCGATCATCACCGACCAGCCCGCGGAGACCCGCGCTCGCTTGCGTAGCCACGCGCTACTCGGCTAACTTCGTAAGCGAAACCGGTCGGCGCTGTTCCCCCGTCAGCGTCGGCCGGGTTCCTGCCTTTCCAGCTTCTTTTCAGCCCCTTTTCTGCCCTTCCGGGCCCCTCCGAAGCCGCCGACCTTGCACCTGTTGCGGCCGAGCTTGCACCTTTTTCGGCCGACCTTGCACTTGTTGCGGCCGACCTTGCACTTGTTGCGCCCGACCTTGCACTTGTTGCGCCCGACCTTGCAGTTGTTGCATTCGACCCGTTCATCGATGACTTAATCCCGCGGCTCGGCGCGACCTCCATGGGACGATGGGGCGCGTGTCCAGCGCAGCCACCGGTCGCATCGCCTATCAGGGTGAACCCGGATCAAACTCACACATCGTGTGCCGCGAGCACTACCCGGACTGGGAGCACGTCCCTTGCGCCTCCTTCGAGGACGTCTTCGCCGCGGTGTCGAGCGGCGATGCGGACCTGGCGATGATCCCCATCGACAACTCGATCGCCGGTCGCGTCGCTGACATCCACCACTTTCTCCCGACCTCCGGGCTGCACATCATCGGCGAGCACTTCCTGCGCATCCAGTTCGCGCTGATGACGATCCGTGGCGCCGATCGGTCGAGCATCCGCACGGTTCATTCCCACGTGCACGCGCTGGGTCAGTGTCGCAAGGTGATTCGCGAGTACGGCTTGGCGCCGGTGATCTCCGGCGACACGGCCGGAGCCGCACGGGAGATCGCCGAGGCCGCAGATCCGACGCAGGCGGCGATCGCGCCGCCGTTGGCCGCCGAGATCTACGACCTCGAGGTCCTCGCGGCCGATGTCGAGGACGAGGACCACAACACGACCCGCTTCGTGGTGCTGTCCCCCTCGCCCGTCATTCCGCCGCAGGGTTCCGGCCCGATGGTGACCAGCTTCGTCTTCAACGTGCGCAACCTGCCGGCCGCGCTCTACAAGGCTCTCGGGGGCTTCGCGACCAACGGCGTGAACATGACTAAGCTCGAGAGCTACATGGTCGGCGGGCACTTCGCCGCCACACAGTTCCTGGCTGAGGTTGACGGCCATCCGAATGACCCTGGCCTGAAGCGGGCCCTCGAGGAGCTCGAGTTCTTCACAACCGACATCCGGTTGCTCGGCACCTACCCCGCTGATCGCTTCCGCCAGGAGGCCTGACCCGCACGAAGTGACATCTCGACCGCAAGAGGTGCAAGGTCGACGTCAATAGGTGCAACCTCGGCGTCAATAGGTGCAAGGTCGGCGGGGTGGCGCCGGTAGCGTTGCCTCGTGGCTGTCTTCGCGCTGGTGGTGGCGCTGATCGCGTTGGGTCTGGCGGGCTTCGCGGTGGTTCCGCGAGGGGCGAGCACGTCCCATGCCCGACCGGTCAATCCCGAGGCACTGCCGGAGGACGTCCAGGGGCTGCGCGAGGAGGTCGCGGCGCTGCGGCTCGACTCCGCGGACGCCCTGCGTCACCTGGCCATGGTCCGCTACGACGCCTTCGGCGACATGGGCGGGAAGCTGTCCTGGTCGATGGCGTTGCTCGACGACCACGCCAACGGGGTCGTCGTGACCTCGATCCACGGTCGCAGTGACGGCCGGACCTACGCCAAGTCGATCAACGCCGGGCAGTGCGACCAGCCGCTGTCACCCGAGGAGTCCGACGCCATCGCGCACGCTCGAGGTGAGACGTGAGGTTCATCCAGTCGCTCTTCACCCGCTGCGCCATCCTCATCGGGTCCTGGGCCTGGGTGCCGAACTATCTCGCCCAGATCACGGCCGTCGACAAGTTCATCCAGCGCAAGACCCGCGGCTCGTGGTCGCTCCTGCGGCTGGCCGGTCTGCCGGGCGTGCTGCTCACCGTGCCCGGCCGGAAGACGGGCGTGCCTCGCTCCACGCCCCTGCTCTGCACCCCCTACGGCGACGGCGTCCTCATCGCGGGCTCCAACTTCGGCGGGCCGAAGGTCCCGGTCTGGGTGGGCAACCTCCGCGCGGCCGACCGTGCCTGGATCCACTTCGACGGCGAGGACAAGGAGGTCGTGGCCCACGAGCTCGAGGGTGCCGACCGCGCCGAGGCGTGGAGCCAGATGCTGAAGACCTGGCCCAACTACCGGCTTTACGAGGAGCGCATCGCCGACGGTCGCACCATCCCGGTCTTCTGGCTCCGACCTGCCGCCTAGGGATCGAAGCGGTAGCCCATTCCGGGCTCGTTGTGGAAGTAGCGCGGCCGCGCCGGGTCGGGCTCGAGCTTCTTGCGAAGCTGGCCCATGTAGAGCCGCAGGTTGCCCTGTGCGTTCTCGTAGCCCGGCCCCCAGACCTCGGTCAGCAGGTGTCGCTGGCTGAGTAGCTTGCCCGGGTGGCGGAGCAGCTCCTCGAGCAGGTGCCACTCCGTGGGCGTGAGCCGGACCTCCGCGTCGCCGCGGCTCACCCGCCGCGCAGCCAGGTCCACGGTGACCTCGCCGAACGCCATCAGCGGCTGTTCCTCGATGCCGATCGCGCGCCGCGTCATCGCGCGCAGGCGGGCGAGCAGCTCGTCCATCCCGAAGGGCTT
>JBQCJL010000030.1:0-8303 GCA_051952795.1 Marmoricola sp. | reverse complement strand
GGCGGCAAGCCGCTCGCCGATCGGCGGATGAGCAAGCTCCTGAAGTAGGTCAGGCCCAGAGCGCCGGCAGCGGCACCTCGAGGAGCCCAGGCAGCCGCGCGAGATACCTCGCTCGCGGGATCTCGGTGACCCCGAGCGTCGCCAGGTGCGGCGTCACCCACTGGGCGTCGATCAGTCGGTCGAGGCCATCGCTGAGCAGATCGACGAGCCCCGCCAGCGCAACCTTGGACGCATCCCGCTCCCGCGAGAACATCGACTCCCCCGCGAACAGGCCGCCGATAGCCAACCCGTAGAGCCCACCCACAAGCTCGCCGTCCCACCACGTCTCCACCGAGTGCGCCCACCCGAGCGCATGCAGGTGCGTATAGGCCGCGGCGATGTCCCGATCGATCCAGCCACCCTCACGACGCGGATCCGCGCAGCCCGCCAGAACCGCCTCGAACGCCGTGTCCACCCGCACCTCGTACCGACGCGCGGACTTGGCGAGCGAACGGCTCACCCTCAGATCGGCGAGCTCGAGCACACCCCGTCGCCGCGGTGACCACCACCCGATCGTGTCCTCGACGGGCATCGGGAACAGGCCGAGCCGGTAGGCGCCGAGGATCGTGGCCGGCTCCAAGTCCGCGCCTACGGCCACCAGGTCCTCGGCCCCGCGCGGTGGCGGCGTCATTCCCCAAGCACTGGGACCGGGGTCTAGGGGCACCTGAATATTGTTGCCTCATGAGTCGAAGCAGCCTCGGGCGGCGCGTCGGGAACAAGCTTGCGCCCAAGGTCACGGCCCTCGCGCCCAACGCCACCTCGGCCGCGGTCCTCAAGGCCCTCGACGGCGCGATCCACGGCGTCTCCCGCCTTCCGGGTGCCGCCACGGCCGCCGACCAAGCCGTCCTCAAGTACCGCGGCGACTACGAGCGCGCCGTGCATCACCTCATCGAGCGGCACGTTCGCTATGCGGGAGTGGAGGGGCTGGTCACCAATCTGGGCGGGCTGACCACTCTGGCCGTCGCGATCCCCGCCAACCTTGCCGGGCTGGCACTCGTGGAGTGTCGGCTCATCGCGGCCATCCTGCATCTGCGTGGCTACGACCTGGAGGACCCGCGCACGCGCAACGCTGTGCTGGCCTGTCTGCTCGGGCCGGACGCCCTGGCGACCGAGATCAAGAAGAAGCGGATCCCGGGTGGGCCCAACGATCTGCTGACCGCTACGACCGTGGACCCGGAGCTGACCCAGCGGTTGGCGAATGCCGTGGCCGCCGAGCTGATCACCCGAGCCACCGGCACCCGGGTCGCGACGACGGTCGGTCGACGCATCCCCGTCCTGGGTGGCGCCATCGGGGCCGGCAGCGACGGCTATGCGACCTGGAAGCTCGGCCGCTACGTCGACCGCGAGATTCAGTGGCGCTCGCGCCACACCTCCAAGGCGCGCTGACCCAACGCCGTCCGCTCGGCCCCCCGGACGATGCCGCTCTTCATCCGCTCCACCCGGCTCGGAGGCGGCGGCGGAGGCCGCCCCGGTGCCGCGCGCAGCTCCGCCGAGTCGTCGAGGCTTGCCATGAGCACGCGAGCGCCGACCTCGAAGAGCTCGGCCTCGGGGGCGGCATCCGGGTCGACGAACTCCCCGGTCGGCTCGCCGGGCAGCAGCTCAGCCAGGTCGCCCGCGACCCGGTAACCCGCGGGGGCGAGCGCGCCCACCCATGCCCGTGAGCGCGGCGAGACCCATGGATGGTGCGCCGGAGGCAGCACCAGCGGCGCGGAGGGAACCTCGCTCGTGGCGAAGCGAGCGACCAGGCGATCGCGGATGAAATCGCCGTACTGCGGGTCGACCATCGTGTTCAGCTCGTTGAAGCGGCGGAGCCAGCCGACCTCAACAGCCCCGAACGAGCGGTTCTCCCGCTCCTCGATCTCGTCGGGCGGCTCGAGGGCAGCCACGTCGAAGCCCGCCACCGCAGCGAAGCGCTCCACCAACTCGTCCCGCGGCGCGCCTGCGTGCGGCACGGTGGCGATGGCGATCCGCTCGGCGCCGACGGCCTCGGCCCAACGCTCCGCGATCGCGGGCACGTCCTGCACGTCCCAGGTCAGTGCCGCGAGCTCGCCGGCGACGTCGTCGACATCGGGAGTCCGAAGGCGCTCCAGGAACGTCGCGTAGGCGAAGGTGTTCCCGTACTTCAGGTGCTCCTGGTATTCCGCGGGGATCAGCCGGCCGAGGTCGCGAGCCGTGATCACCACCGCGACCTCGGCCTCACCGAAGGACGACGTGATCCGCCGGATCTGCGCGGGCGTCGCACGCGCCAGCAGCTCGTGGCTCACGATCGCGTGCTGGCCCGAGGCGACGACGGACGCCGCGAGTGAATCCCAGGCATCGACGGCGTCGGCACTCACCTGGCCGCCCCACGGGATCTCGAGGACGTCGACGGCCGCGAGGAAGTGCTGGTCAGGCCGCTCCGCGGGATAGAAGTAGCCCTGGTCCGCCAATCCCACCTGGTTCACGAAGAGGCGATGCTGGAGGCCGGTCGTGCCCGTCTTCGGGCAGCCGACATGCACCACAACCCGCTGAACCACGTGCCGCCCCCTCGCATCACACCTCTGCGGTGCCGAGGGCCTTGACCACGCGCGAGGGGCTCGGTCGCCCGAGCACGCGCGCCATCCACACGCTCGTCTCCACGAGCGCGCTGAGCTCCACCCCCGTCTGGATTCCCAAGCCCTGCAACATCCAGACCAAATCTTCGGTAGCGAGGTTACCGGTTGCCGACTCGGCATAGGGACACCCGCCCAGGCCGCCGGCACTGGCGTCGAACGTGGTGACGCCGTGGCGCAACGCCGCGTGGGCGTTCGTCAGGGCCTGGCCGTAGGTGTCATGGAAGTGCATCGCGAGCATCTCGTCGCCCACGCCGGCGGCATTGAAGGCATCGAGCAGGGCGGTCACATGACCGGCGGTCCCGACGCCGATCGTGTCGCCCAGGCTCAACTGGCTGATGCCCAGATCGAGCAGGCGGCGACCAGTCGCAACCACCTGGTCGACGGCGACGTCCCCCTCCCACGGGTCGCCGAAGCACATGCTGACGTAGCCGCGGACGTCCAGGCCTTCCTCGCGTGCTCGCCGCACGGTGGGCTCGAACATCGTGAACTGGTCGTCGAGGGTGCTGTTGAGGTTGCGCTGGGCGAAGGTCTCGGTCGCGCTGGCGAACACCGCGATGTGCTCGCAGCCCGCGTCCAGTGCGCGATTCAGCCCGCGCTCGTTCGGCACCAGAACCGGATGCCGTCGACCGGCCGTACCCAGCCTCTCGAGCAGTTCAGCGGCGTCCGCCAGCTGGGGCACCCACCGTGGATGCACGAAGCTGGTGGCCTCGATGATCGGCAGCCCGGCGGCCTCGAGCCGATGGATGAACTCCACCTTGGCCTCGACCGGCACGATCGCCGACTCGTTCTGCAGCCCATCGCGTGGTCCGACCTCATAGATCGTGACGCTGGCGGGAAGAGCAGGATCCGGGACGACGGCGGGCTCACGCATCGGCATCCACCACGAAGAGCAATGCGCCCATGGCCACCTGAGCACCGACCTCGGCATCCACGCTCCGCACGGTACCCGCGAACGGCGCCTTCAGCGCCAGCTCCATCTTCATCGCTTCCAGCACCCCGAGCGTCTGGCCCGTCTCGACCCGACCACCCGCCTCGACCGCGACGCTGAGCAGATGGCCGGGCATCGGGGCGGTGATCGCACCGTCCCCCACCTGCTGATGGCTCGTGTCGAAGGGATCAGGCTCCGCGAACAGATAGCGCTGCCCCCGCAGAGCCACCTCGACCGCATGCGCGCGGACGTCGACGACGAGGCCCGGAGGTTGAGGAGAGCCCGAAGGGCTCGTCACGAAACCGGAGACCTCCACAGGCTCATCCAGCCGCACCACCACCGGAGCGTTCGGGCCGCCCCCACGCCACCCGTCGGCCGCGAACGGACCACTCCGGGGCAGGTCACGTGCGACCGCAGCCGCGGCCACCGACCGGGCCTCGGCGACCGCGGGCGCGCCGATCTCGGCTCCGACATCGACCCGGTCCAGCCAGGCCGTATCGATGGCGGCATCGGCGAAGGCCTTCGATGCCGTCAGATTGCGGAGGAAGCCCGTATTCGTCGTGAAGCCCAGGATGGCGGTCTCGTCGAGCGCGTCCACCAGCCCGCGCCGGGCCTCCTCGCGGTCCGAGCCCCAGACGATCACCTTGCCCAGCATCGGGTCGTAGGCGGTCGACACGACCTGACCACTGAAGAGCGCGTGGTCCACCCGCGCGAACCTGGGCCATTCCACGAGCCGGGCCGTGCCGGCTTGGGGAAGGAAACCGCCGTACGCATCCTCCGCGTAGACCCGCGCCTCGATGGCGTGCCCCTCGGTGGTGACGTCCTGCTGCTCGAACCCGAGGGTCTCGCCATCGGCGATCCGCAGCTGCAGTCCGACGAGGTCGACGCACTCGCCACGAACGCGGATGATCTCCTCCGTCACCGGATGCTCGACCTGGAGCCGGGTGTTCATCTCCAGGAAGTAGAACTCACCGGTGGCCTCGTCCAGGAGGAACTCGACCGTGCCGGCACCGACGTAACCCACGGCCTTGCTCAGCGCGACCGCTGCGGTGGTGACCCCGCTGCGCTGCGCCTCCGTCAGCGTCGGCGCGGGCGCCTCCTCGAGAACCTTCTGGTGCCGCCGCTGCGTGGAGCAGTCGCGCTCGAAGAAGTGGACGACGTTGCCGTGCGTGTCACCGAAGACCTGCACCTCGATGTGACGTCCACGCTCGACGTACTTCTCGATGAGCAACGTGTCATCACCGAACGATGCCTTCGCCTCGCGGGCCGCCGCCGCGATCGCGTCGTCGAGCTCGCTGGCGTCCCGCACGACGCGCATGCCCTTGCCGCCACCGCCGGCCGCCGCCTTGACGAGGACGGGCAGCGCCGCCTGACTCCCCTGCGGGACGACCGGAACGCCCGCATCCTGGGCGATCTCACGCGCGGCGTCCTTGCGTCCCATCCGGTCCATGACGTCGGCGCTCGGGCCGACGAGCGTGATGCCCGCCTCCTCGAGCGCTCGAGCGAACTCCGATCTCTCGGAGAGGAAGCCGTAGCCGGGATGGACAGCGTCGGCGCCGGCCTCACGAGCGGCCGCGACCACGGCGTCGATGTCGAGGTAGCTGGTCACCCGGACGGCGACGTCGGCGGCGCGCACGTGGGGCGCAGCGACATCGAGATCGGTGTGGACGGCGACGGTGCGGATGCCGAGGTCGCGAGCGGTCCGCATCACGCGCAGCGCGATCTCGCCTCGGTTGGCGATGAGAAGGTTCTTCACGTCTACATCCTGAAGATTCCGTAGGAGGGCTCCGGGATCGGTGCGTGCGCCGCGATCTCCAGGCCCATGCCGACGACCCGTCGGGTATCCCGCGGGTCGATGATGCCGTCGTCCCAGAGCCGAGCCGTCGAGTAGTAGGGCGAGCCCTGCCGTTCGTACTGCTCGCGGATCGGCGCCTTGAACGCCTCGACCTCCTCAGGCGTGTTCAGGTCGCTGCGCACGGTGGCGAGCACCGACGCCGCCTGCTCCCCACCCATCACCGAGATGCGGGCATTCGGCCACATCCAGAGGAAGCGGGGATCGTAGGCGCGGCCGCACATCCCGTAGTTGCCGGCGCCGTAGGAGCCGCCGATCACGACGGTGAACTTGGGCACCACCGAGCAGGCGACGGCCGTCACGAGCTTGGCACCATCGCGAGCGATGCCGTTGTTCTCGTATTCGCGGCCGACCATGAAGCCGGAGATGTTCTGCAGGAAGAGCAGCGGAATCCGGCGCTGGTTGCACAGCTCGACGAAGTGAGCCCCCTTCAGCGACGACTCGCTGAACAGGATGCCGTTGTTGGCCACGATGCCCACCTTGTGGCCGTAGATCTCCGCGAAGCCGCAGACGAGCGTCTCGCCGTAGAGCCGCTTGAACTCGTGGAAGCGACTGCCGTCGACCAGACGCGCGATCACCTCGCGCACGTCGTACGGCTGGCGTGGGTCGGTCGGAACGATGTCGAGCAGCGACTCGGCGTCGAAGCTCGGCTCCTCGTAGTCCTCGGAGATCGAGGAGGGCCGTAGGCCCGTCACGACGCCTTCAGGCTCCGGCAGTGTCGCCACGATCGACCGCACGATCGCCAGGGCATGGGCGTCGTCGTCCGCCAGGTGGTCGACGACGCCGGAGCGGCGCGCGTGCACTTCGCCGCCGCCGAGCTCCTCGGCCGTCACGACCTCCCCGGTGGCGGCCTTCACCAAGGGCGGTCCGCCCAGGAAGATCGTGCCCTGGTCCTTCACGATGACCGTCTCGTCCGACATGGCGGGCACGTAGGCTCCTCCGGCCGTACAGGAGCCCATCACCGCTGCGATCTGCGCGATGCCGCGGGCGGACATGGTGGCCTGGTTGAAGAAGATCCGGCCGAAGTCGTCCTTGTCCGGGAAGACCTCATCCTGCAACGGAAGGAAGGCGCCGCCCGAGTCCACCAGGTAGACGCAGGGCAGGTTGTTCTGCGCCGCGATCTCCTGGGCGCGGAGGTGCTTCTTCACGGTGAGGGGGTAGTAGGTGCCACCCTTCACGGTCGCGTCGTTGGCGACGATCATGCACAGCCGGCCACTCACCCTGCCGACGCCACCGACCACGCTGGCGGAGGGGACGGCGAAGTCGTCGGCGCCGTCAGGGCCGTACATGCCGAAGGCGGCGAGCGGACTCAGCTCCAGGAAGGGGCTTCCGGGGTCGAGAAGCGTGTCCACCCGGTCGCGGGCCAGCAGCTTCCCCCTCGCGAGGTGGTTCTCCCGCGAGCGCTCGGGACCGCCCTGGCGTGACCGGGCGAGGCGCTCCTCCAACTGCGCGACGAGCTCGCGCATGGTCGGCTTGGGGTCCACTGCGTCTCCTTCATTCCGGCCATGGTCGTCAGTTAACGATCATTAACCTCAGATGGTAGACGGAGATCCGGGGCGGTGTCGACGGGCTAAGGTAAGCCCGTGGACCGGCGCGAACAGATCATGGCGACAGCTGCCACGCTGTTCGCCCGCGACGGCTATCACGGTGTCTCGGTGAACGATCTCGGAGCCGCTTGCGGCATCACCGGGCCCGCGATCTACAAGCACTTCCGCGGCCAGCAGGCCATCCTCTCCACGATGCTCCTGAGCATCAGCGACGAGCTGTTGGCCGAGGGACGACGCCGGGTCCGCGAGGCGACGGACGACCAGCAGGCGCTGGAAGCGCTCGTAGATTGGCATGTGACCTTCGCGCTCAACAACCAGGCCATCATCGTGGTCCAGGACCGGGACTGGTCGGCGCTCCCGGTCGAATCGCGCGAGAAGGTGCGCGAGACCCAGCGCAAGTACGTCGAGATCTGGGTCAAGGTGCTGCGCAACCTTCACGACGGCCTGGCCCCCAAGCCGGCACGTGCGATGGCGCACGCGGCGTTCGGGCTGATCAACTCGACGCCGCACAGCGCCCTGCTTCCCGAGGACCAGATGCATCCCGTGCTGGTGCGGATGGCGCTCGGCGCGCTCCTGGCCTAGCGGCCCTCAGGCGGGCTGGGGCAGCAGACCGAGCTGTCCGAGCATGGAGAGCTGGTCGACCACATGCCAGTGCTCAGCCAGTAGATCGCCTTCGACCCGATAGATGTCGATGCCGGCGATGCTGAAGGTGCCGCCGGTGGCGGGAATGCCGGCGAACTCACCGACGTGCGTGCCTGCGTTGGTCCATCGGACCACGACCTTGTCGTCCGCGGCGATGACGTCCTCGACGGTGAAGTGTGGGGCAAGCGACCCGACGATCATCGAGAAGCGGTCGATCGCTCCCTCGCGGCCCGTGCCCTGGCCTGGCAGCGGGTCATGCTCGTCATAGTCCGCAGTGACCAGGTCGCCGATCTGCTCGGCCTGGCCGCTGTTGAGAAGCTCATAGAGGCGGAGTGCGGTGTGTTGTTCCATGGCGGTGCTCCTTGGTAGGTGATGCCCTCAGCCTCGAACGTGGCGTGTGCCACCACCAGGAAATGTTGCCCACCGACTTAGGCCCGGAAGTACTGTGCGGCCATGGGCCACCTCGCCGGTGTTCTGCGCTCGTTGCGGGTGGAGGCAGCCCTGACCCAGGAGGAGCTTGCGGAGCGCGCGGAGCTCAGCGTGCGCACCGTCAGCGATATCGAGCGTGGGCTGCGCAAACGGCTCTACCGGGTCACCGCCGCGCGCCTAGGCGTGGCGCTCGGTCTCGAGGAGAGCTCTCTTGCGGACTTCGTCGAGCTCGCTAGCGGCCGTAGTTCGGATCTCAAGCGAGAGTTGGATGG
>JBQCJL010000029.1:0-15017 GCA_051952795.1 Marmoricola sp. | reverse complement strand
CTGATCGCAATCGGACGGGTCGCCGAGGACTTCGGTCTCTACACGAAGATCACCGGCGGGCAGCGGATCGACTTGTTCGGCGCACGGCTGGAAGAACTACCCGCCATCTGGAAGCGACTCGTCGACGCCGGCTTCGAATCCGGGCATGCCTACGGCAAGTCGCTGCGCACGGTGAAGTCGTGCGTCGGCTCCACCTGGTGTCGCTACGGGCAACAGGACTCGGTCGGTCTCGCGATCGAGCTCGAGCTGCGGTACCGCGGGTTGCGGAGCCCGCACAAGCTCAAGCTGGCGGCCTCGGGGTGTGCCCGTGAGTGCGCGGAGGCTCGCAGCAAGGACATCGGGGTGATCGCCACCGAGCTCGGCTGGAACCTCTACGTCGGCGGCAACGGCGGCCTGACGCCCCGGCACGCCCAGCTGCTGGCCGAGGACCTCAGCAAGGAGGATCTGATCACCTACATCGACCGCTTCATGATGTATTACGTCCGCACCGCCGACCGCTTGCAGCGCACCGCGCCGTGGGTCGAGGAGCACGAGGGCGGGCTGGAGGCGATCCGCCAGGTGATCATCGAGGACTCGCTCGGCATCTGTGCCGACCTGGACGCTGCCATGGCGGCGCACGTCGAGAACTACCAGGACGAGTGGGCGGCCACGTTGCGTGACCCCGTCAAGCTCCAGCAGTTCACCAGCTTCCTGAACGCGCCGGACGTCGCGGACCCCGATCTTGCCTACGTCGACGAGCGCGGGCAGCGTCGCCCCGCGCGTCCCGACGAACGTCCCGTCATTGCAGGAGCGACCCTGGAGGTGCGGCGATGAGCCCGATCGATACCGAGTCGAGGAGCAAGGCGACGTGGACCGGAGTCTGCACCAGGCGGCAGCTGATTCCCGAACGAGGAGTGGCGGTCCTCGTCGGGGAAGTGCAGGTCGCGCTGTTCCGGATCACCGGGGTGGCCGAGGATGGCACTCCGACGGACTTCGTGTATGCGGTCGGGCACAAAGACCCGGCCTGTGATGCCAACGTGATGGCCCGGGGCATCGTGGGCTCGGTCATGACTCCCGAGGGTCAGCGCGATACCGTCGCGTCCCCGATGTACAAGGACGTCTACGACCTGGCCACGGGCGAGTGCCTCACCAGGCCGGAGCTGCGGCTGCCGGTCTACCGGACCTGGGTCGCCGGTGGTGTCGTATACGTAGAAGCCGCGTCGTCTGCGCTGACGTCGGCCTGAGCCGAGCTGAACGGAGTAATCGGTCGATGAATGACCTCGCCCCAGTTCTGGCTGGAGCTCGGATCCTCGTGACGGCCCAGCGTCGCTCCGAGGAGCTGGCGGGTGCGCTCGAACGCCGCGGTGCCAGCGTCACCGTGACGCCGACCCTCGGCGTGGTGGCCGACATCGACGAGCGCACGCTGCTCGAGCAGACCCGTGGCCTCATCGCCACGGGCCTGGATGCGCTCGTGGTGACCACCGCGATCGGCTTCCGGTGCTGGCTGGACATCGCCGCGACCGCCGGCCTCGACGATCAGCTCCTGGAGGTCCTGGAACGGACCCGCCTGATCGCTCGCGGCCCCAAGGCGCGCGGCGCGCTCCAGGCTGTGGGACTCAAGGCGGACTGGGTCGCCGACTCCGAGACGTCCCTGGAGATCATGGAGCTGCTGCTGGCCGAGGGCGTGGCCGACGAGCGGATCGCCATCCAGCATCACGGCGCCGGGGATCCGGCCTTCGAGGGTCGCCTCCAGGAGGCTGGTGCGGAGGTCGTCTCGCTGCAGGTGTACCGCTGGGGTCCCGCACCCAACCCGGCCGCGGTGACGGAAGCCTGCCTCGCGGTGGCAGCGGGGGAGTACGACGCGGTCGTCTTCACGTCCGCGCCCGGTGCTTCCGCCTTCCTGGCCGAGCTCGATGCGCAGGGCGTCACGGAGATCGTCCGGGACCAGTCGGCTGACTCGCGGCTGCTGATCGCCGCGGTCGGTCCCACCACCGCCTCACCGCTGGCGACCGCCGGCATGTTGCCGATCTATCCCGAGCGCTCGCGGATGGGTGCGCTCGTGCGGCAGGTGATCATGCGCCTGGGCGACGACACCCCGGTCCTGGAGACGCCGGAGGGCGCTCTCCGGATCCGCGCCTCGGAGGCGACCCTCGACCACCGCCCCCTTCCGCTGTCGCCCAACGGGCTCGCGGTCCTGCGACGGCTAGCGCGAGAGCCAGGCCGGGTCGTCTCCCGCGAGGCACTCCTGAACGCCCTCCCCGGCGAGTCGAACGACCCGCACGCGGCCGAGGTCGCCGTGGCCCGCCTTCGCGAGTCGATCGCACCGCATCAGCTGGTCCGGACGATCATCAAGCGCGGCTACGTCCTCCAGATCCACTGACCCCCGAGCTCCGATCCCGCCGACCTTGCACCTTTTGACGCCGACCTTGCACCAAATGACGCCGACCTTGCACCAACTGACGCCGACCTTGCGCATTTTTGCGCCGCGGCGGAATAACCTGGCGGCCGCCTCAGGTTGACGGTTCAACAATCGATCACCGAGATGAGGCGGCAGCATGACGACGATAGGGATCTGGGGCGGCACGGGGTACGCAGGCTCGGCGATCGCGCGCGAGGCCGTCGCCCGCGGGCACGAGGTCACGGCAGTCGCTCGCCACGCTGCGCTCGAGCCGATCGACGGCGTCGTCTACCAGGTCGGGAGCGCGGAGAACCTCGAGCTGATCGACACCCTCGCCTCGACCGCGAGCATCGTCGTCGTCGCACTCCACGCCACCGGCTCGCCCTCGCTGACAGAGCTGTACGACCCCCTGGTCTCCAGTGCGCGGAAGCACGGCAGCCGACTGGCCTTCGTCGGCGGCGCGGGCAGTGCCCTAGTGAGTGAAGAAGGCCCCCGCCTCGTCGACACGGCGGACTTCCCTGACGAGTACAAGCCGGAGGCGCTCGCGCATGCGGCCATCCTCGACCGCCTGCGCGGCGAGGACGAGGAGCTCGACTGGTTCTACGTCAGTCCCGCCGCGGTCTTCGGGGCTTGGGCGGCTGGGGAGGCCACGGGCGCCTATCGCGTAGGCGGGGACCTCCTCGTCGTGAAGGACGACGCCACCTCCGAGATCTCCGGCGCGGACTTCGCGAAAGCGTTCGTCGACGAAATCGAGTCACCTCGCTACTCGCGGCAGCGGTTCACCGTCGGCCACTGACGTCGGTTCGCGTCACGAACTGCAATCTCGACGTCGACAAGTGCAATCTCGACGTCGACAAGTGCAATCTCGGCGTCAAAAGGTGCAATCTCGGCGTCAGGTCCGGCGGGTGCGCCTGCGGGTCGGCTTAACCTGCTCGACCTTCTCGACCGCCTCGGCGGGGGTGAGCCAGAGCGCGCCGAGCGGGGGGACGACGACGGTGGCGGAGGCGGGCTGGCCTTGGGCGGGCTCGTCGCTCGCGGTGACCTCGCCCAGATTGCCGACGCCGCTGCCG
Source organism: Marmoricola sp. (assembly GCA_051952795.1). GTDB lineage: Bacteria > Actinomycetota > Actinomycetes > Propionibacteriales > Nocardioidaceae > Marmoricola. The sequence goes on along the minus strand of JBQCJL010000029.1, from coordinate 11,570 downwards.
CCGTAGACGGTGGCGTCGGTGTTCAGGACCTCCTTCCAGACACCTGCCTGGGGGAGTCCGATCCGGACGTTCTCGTGCGCCACCGCGGCGAAGTTGACCACGACGACGACCGGGGCCGCGTCGGGCGCCGTGCGCAGGAAGGCGATCGCGTTGCGGCCGGCGTCGTTGGGGTCGATCCAGGTGAAGCCGTCCGTGTCCGTGTCCGCGCGCCAGAGCGCCGGCGTCGACTTGTAGCGCGCGTTCAGGTCGGCGACCAGTTGGCGCATGCCCGCGTGCTCGGGGTGCTGCAGCAGCCACCAGTCGAGTTCGCGCTGCTCGGCCCACTCGGACTCCTGCGCGAGCTCGCAGCCCATGAAGAGGAGCTGCTTGCCGGGATGCGACCACTGGTAGGCGAGCAGGGCGCGCAGGTTGGCGAGCTGGCGCCAGCGATCGCCGGGCATCTTGCGGAGCAGGGACCCCTTGCCGTGCACCACCTCGTCGTGGCTCAGCGGCAGCACGAAGTTCTCCGAGTGCGCGTAGACCAGGCTGAAGGTCAGCTCGCCGTGGTGATGACTGCGATACACCGGATCGTGCTCGAGGTACTGCAGGGTGTCGTGCATCCACCCCATGTTCCACTTGAAGCCGAAGCCGAGCCCGTCGCTGTCGGTGGGGCGGGTCACCCCCGGCCAGGACGTGGACTCCTCGGCCACCGTGAACGCGCCGGGGACCTGCTTGTAGACGGTGGCGTTGAGCTCCTGGAGGAACTGCACCGCTTCGAGGTTCTCCCGGCCGCCCTGGACATTCGGCGCCCATCCGCCCGGATCGCGCGAGTAGTCGAGGTAGAGCATCGACGCGACCGCGTCGACGCGCAGCCCGTCGACGTGGAACTCCTCCAGCCAATAAAGCGCGTTGGCGACCAGGAAGTTGCGTACCTCGGGTCGTCCGAAGTCGAAGACGTAGGTGCCCCAGTCGGGATGCTCGCCACGCCGCGGGTCGGGGTGCTCGTACAGGGGCGTGCCGTCGAAGCGTGCCAGAGCCCACGAGTCCTTGGGGAAGTGCGCCGGCACCCAGTCCAGGATGACGCCGATGCCGGCCCGGTGCAGCGCGTCGATGAGCCGCCGCAGACCGTCCGGATCCCCGTACCGCGACGTCGGCGCGTAGTAGGACGTCACCTGGTAGCCCCACGATCCACCGAACGGGTGCTCCATCACGGGGAGCAGCTCGACGTGGGTGAAGCCCATCTCGCTGACATAGGCGGTGAGGTGCTCCGCCATCTCGTCGTAGGAGTAGGAGGAGCCGTCGGGGTGTCGGCGCCACGAGCCCAGGTGCACCTCGTAGACCGACATCGGCGCCAGATCCGGGCGGGAGGAGCGCCCCGTCATCCAGTCCTGGTCCGCCCACTCATGGCTCGTCTCGAAGGCGACGGAGCCGGTCAACGGCGGCACCTCGCTGTGCCGGGCCAGGGGGTCGGCCTTCTCGTTCCACTCGCCGTCGGGCCCGAGGATCGCGAACTTGTACCGGAAGCCAGCCTCGAGTCCGGGGACGAACAGCTCCCACACGCCGGACTTGGCGAGGCGTCGCATCGGATGCTCGCGGCCGTCCCAATTGTTGAAGTCGCCCTTGATGCGGACCCCGCGCGCAGCCGGCGCCCAGACCGAGAACGCGAACCCGGCGACCGGACCGGTCGCCGTCTCGGCCGTGGTCGCCCGTACCCCGAGCACCTCCCACAGCCGCTCATGGCGGCCCTCGCCGATCAGGTGCAGGTCGAGGTCGCCGAGGGTCGGCCAGCACCGGTACGGATCGTCGCTGCGGTGTGCGACGCCGTCGCCGTAGGTCACCTCGAAGCGGTAGTCGGGAATCGAGCCCGCCAGCTCCACCACCCAGACGCCGGCATGCTCGTGCCGCATCGGCGTCCGTTCGCCGTCGAGGACCACGTCCACGCTCGCGGCGAGCGGCTTGTAGGTCCGCAGGACGACCACGTCCTTCTCGTCGGCGAACCGTGGCCGGTGGGGGCCGAGGATCTGGTGCGGATCGTAGTGCTGTCCTGTGACCAGGAGGTCGAGCAGCTCGGTGTCGAAGTCTGCGGTGGTCATCGGTCATCACCAACCTTTGTGAGAGCGCTCAGCGGAATGTCGATCCAGGCCGGGCGGTTGCGCGCCTCGTACCCGACCTCGTACACGGCCTTGTCGAGCTCGTAGGCGCGGATCAGGGCGTGGTCGATCTGTGACAGCGGCGACGTGGCCTCGGCGTAGCCGGCCAGGAACGCCTCGCGATTGCGGGTCACCCATTCGGCGCCCCGATAGTCCGCCTGGCGGCGTGCGTTCGCGTTCGGATCGACATCGCGAGCGGCGGTCTTCGCCGCGTAGTCGAACGATCGCAACATGCCGGCGACGTCGCGCCAGGGCGAGTCGGGCAGCATCCGCTCGGCGAGGGGCTTGGCCGGTTCGCCCTCGAAGTCGACCAGCTTCCAGCCCAGCGAGGTGCGCAGCGTCTGGCCGAGGTGGAGGTCACCGTGGATCCGTTGGGCGTTCGATGCCTGCACGCCCAGCGACGCGCTGATCTTCGCGAGATCCTCGAAGGCCTCGCGCGGCTGGTCGGCGGCCTCGGCGAGCTCGGGAATCTCGCTCATCGCCTCGTCCAGGCGCGTATGCATCCGAGACGCGACCAGATCGAGGTCGAGCGGCTCGGTGCCGAACGCCTCGCGCAGCACCGCGTGCACCTCGGCCACCGCCGCGCCCAGCCGATGAGCCTCGGGCGCGAAGTCACCACCGACCTCGTCGGGATGGAGGTCCGCCTCGGCCAGAAGATTGCGCACGCTCGTCCGAGCGACGGCCCAGCCATCGGTGGCCGTCCTGAGGAACTGCTGCAGCATGCCCAGGTGCATCGGTCCTTCGGGCGCGTCGACCTCGATCCAGCCGAACAGATGTGCCACGTGCTCGCTGCCCGCGGTCGTGAGCGCTCGATGGATCTCGATGTCGGGATTGGCGCCCGCGGTCACCCGGCGGAAGATCTTGAGCATGCTCGCCTCGCCGAACATCACGGACGAGTTCGACTGCTCGCCGGAGAAGGGCGTGGAGGGAGCATCCTCGATCTCTCGTTCCGGCATGCGGGTGAAGCGCAGCGGCGCCGGGGCACCTTCGTCGAAGGCGCGCAACCAGGCCGCCATCGCGGAGCGATCGTGGATCGCGTCGTAGTGGAACATCCCGTCCCACTCGCCGATGAGCGCATGGGCGAGTCCGGGCTGCTCGGCGTCGTAGGACGACGTCGGCAGCTGATAGACGTCGCGTCCGACCTCGACCAGCAGGATCCCGAGCGGCAGCTCGCGGATCTCACCGATGGCGGCCGCCGTGCCCTTGCCACCGAACCACCGCGCCTGGTCGATGTAGTCGCGCACGGCTTGCTCACGCATCCTGGGTCGCCTCCCGAGGTAGTCGGATCCAGTAGAAGCCGTACCCGCCCAGCGTGAGCAGATACGGCAGTTCGCCGATCGGGGGGAAGGACACGCCACCGAGCAGTTCCACGGGCGTGATCCCCTCCCATCGCCGTAGGTCGAGCTCCACCGGCTGGGCGAAGCGCGACAGGTTGTTGACGCACAGCACGGAGTCGACGTTGCCGTCGGCGTCCGTGTACTCGCGCACGTAGGAGAACACCGAAGGATTCGAGCCCCCGAGGTCGAGGAACTCGCCCAGTCCGAAGCAGGTGTGCTGCTTGCGGGCGTGGATCATCCGGTGCGTCCAGTGCAGCAGAGACGACGTGTCGTCCAGTTGCGCCTCCACGTTGACGGCTTGGTACCCGAAAACCGGATCCTGAATCGTCGGCAGATGGAGTCGCCCCGGGGTGGCCACGGAGAAGCCGGCGTTCCGGTCGGGGGTCCACTGCATCGGGGTGCGCACGCCATCGCGGTCGCCGAGCCAGATGTTGTCGCCCATGCCGATCTCGTCGCCGTAGTACAGCACCGGCGATCCGGGCAGCGAGAGCAGCAGCGCGGTGAACAGCTCCATCCGGTTGACGTCGTTGTCGAGCAGGGGAGCGAGCCGCCGGCGGATGCCGATGTTGGCCTTCATCCGAGGATCGGTGGCGTACTCGGCCCACATGTAGTCGCGGTCCTCGTCGGTCACCATCTCGAGCGTGAGCTCGTCATGGTTGCGCAGGAAGATGCCCCATTGGCAGCCCGCAGGGATGGCCGGGGTCTGCTCCATGATCTCCGAGATCGGCATGCGCTGCTCGCGGCGCACGGCCATGAAGATGCGGGGCATCACCGGGAAGTGGAAGGCCATGTGGCACTCATCGCCGACCCAGGTGCCGGAGTCGTCCTCCGTCCCCCCGAAGTACTCGACGACGTCGGTCGGCCACTGGTTCGCCTCACAGAGCAGCACCCTGCCCGGGTAACGCTCGTCGACGAAGCGGCGCACCTTCTTGAGGAACTCGTGGGTCTGGGGCAGGTTCTCCCCGTTGGTCCCCTCCCGGATGTAGAGGTAGGGGACCGCATCCAGGCGGAAGCCGTCGATGCCCATCTCGAGCCAGAAGGCCATTGCGTCCAACATCGCGTCGTGGACCTTGGGATTCTCGAAGTTGAGGTCCGGCTGGTGCGAGAAGAAGCGGTGCCAGAAGTACTGCTGGCGCTCGGGATCCCAGGTCCAGTTGGACGGCTCGGTGTCCACGAAGATGATCCGCGCATCCGGGTACGGCTCGTCGCTATCGGACCAGACGTAGAAGTCGCCGTAGGGACCGTTCGGATCGGAGCGACTGGCCTGGAACCACGGATGCTGGTCACTGGTGTGGTTCATGACGAAGTCGATGATCACGCGGATCTGCCGCTTGTGGGCCTCGGTCACGAAGGCGCGGAAGTCCTGGATGGTTCCGCACTCGGGCAGGATCCCGGTGTAGTCGGAGACGTCGTATCCGCCGTCGCGCAGCGGCGAGGTGAAGAACGGCGGCACCCACAGGCAGTCCACGCCGAGCCATTGCAGGTAGTCCAGCTTCTCGATCATGCCTCGGAAGTCGCCGACGCCGTCCCCGTTGGAGTCCTTGAAGCTGCGAACGAGGACCTCGTAGAAGACCGCGGTCTGGAACCACTCGGGCTCCCGGGTGAGCGGGACCGCCGTCACGCGGTAGCCCTCCGCACGCTCAGGACGTGGGCCGGCTCGGCTCCGGGATCCAGTCGCACGTAGTTGTCGACACCCCAGCGCCAGGCCTGGCCGCTGATCAGGTCGGTGACGTCGAAGGTGTCCGACCAGTCCATCCCCAGGGCTGGGAGATCGAGGTGGACGGTGGTCTCGCGGGTGCCGTGGGGGTCCAGATTGACGACCACGATGATCACGTCGTCGTCCGCGTGCTTGGAGAACACCAGCGTGCTGTCGTCGTCGGAGCGATGGATGTGCAGATCGCGCAACTGCTGGAGCGCCGGGTGCGCGTGGCGGATCTCGTTGAGGCGGGTGAGGTAGGGCGCCAGGGAGCGGTTCTCGGACTCGGCGCCGTCCCAGTCGCGGACCCTGATCTGATACTTCTCCGAGTCCAGGTACTCCTCGCTGCCGGGCCGCAGCGCGACGTGCTCGAACAGCTCGAAGCCCGCGTACACGCCCCAGCTCGGCGATCCGGTGGCGGCCAGCACCGCTCTGATCTTGAAGGCTGCCGGACCGCCGTACTGGAGGAACGCGTGGAGGATGTCCGGGGTGTTCACGAAGAAGTTCGGGCGCAGCACATGGCTGGTCTCGTGTGCCACCTCGCTGAGGTAGCTCTCGAGCTCGGGCTTGTTGTTGCGCCAGGTGAAGTAGGTGTAGCTCTGGTGGAACCCGACCGACGCCAGCGCCTTCATCATCGGCGGCAGCGTGAAGGCCTCGGACAGGAACAGGACATCAGGATCGGTGGCCCGGATGCGCCCCAGGAGGTCCTCCCAGAATCCGAGCGGCTTGGTATGCGGGTTGTCCACGCGGAAGATGCGCACCCCGTGCGCCATCCAGTGGCGCAGGATGCGCTCGGACTCGGCGAGGATCCCGGGGTAGTCGTTGTCGAAGTTGATCGGGTAGATGTCCTGATACTTCTTGGGCGGATTCTCCGCATAGGCGATGCTGCCGTCGGCCCGCGTCGTGAACCACTCGGGATGGCTCTCGACCCAGGGGTGGTCCGGCGCGGCCTGCAGCGCGAAGTCGAGCGCGACCTCGAGCCCGAGCTTCCCGGCGGCGGCCACGAAGGCGTCGAAGTCGGCGAGCGTTCCGAGATCGGGATGGATCGCATCATGTCCGCCGAAGCGGGAGCCGATCGCCCACGGTGAGCCGACATCGGTCTTGTCGGGTTCGAGGGTGTTGTTGCGGCCCTTGCGGTTCACCTCGCCGATCGGGTGGATCGGCGGGAGGTAGATCACGTCGAAGCCCATCGCCGCGACTGCGGGCAGGCGCTCGGCGGCTGTGCGGAGGGTGCCACTCGCCACCTGGCCGTCAGCATCCACGGACGCGCCCTCGGAGCGCGGGAAGAACTCGTACCAACTCGAGAAGAGCGCGCGGCTGCGGGAGACCTCCAGCGGGTACGCGGGTCCGGTCTCCAGGAGATCGCGCAGGGGGTACTGGTCGATCACACGGGCCAGTTCCGGCGACTCCACGACGGCGAGCCGCGCCTCCACCGGGCGGGAGCGGTCGGAGAGGGCCGCCGTGGCATCCGCCACGAGCGCACGGGCTGCCGCATCGGCGCTGCCCACCGTCCGAACCCACCGGTCGAGTAGGAGCGCGCCCTCGGTGAACATCAGCTCGACGTCCACGCTCGCGCGCACCTTGATCGGCGTGTCATGCGCCCAGGTGGCGAGCGGGTCGCTCCAGGACTGCACGGCGAACGTCCAGCAGCCGACCGCATCGGGCGTGACGCGGGCACTCATCCGGGAGACCTCGCCGGAGACCTCGCGCATGCGCACCGGTGGGCGCGGTCTGCCGCTGGGGTCGGTCAGCACCACATCGGCGCCGAAGAGGTCGTGTCCCTCGCGGAATACGAGGGCTGTGACATCGAAGGCCTCGCCCACCGCCGCCTTCGCTGGGAGACGGCCGCCCTCGACGGTGGGCGTGACGTCCATGACTGGGATCCGGGTGACCCGGCTCGGCCGTGTCGACATACCCCCACCTTGCCGAGCGGGTCCAAGCCACGCAAACGACGGCGGGTGTTTTCCTGTGGATCATCGCCACTCCCTGGAACCGTGCCACCAGCCTCGGTACGGTCGAACCATGCGTGCGATCCGACGGTTCACCGTTCGTCCCGTACTGCCCGAGCCCTTGGTCAGGTTGGGTGATCTCTCCACCAACCTCCGATGGTCCTGGCATCCCGAGACCCAGGACGTCTTCGCCGAGCTCGATCCCGAGGCATGGGAGGAGAGCGGTCATGATCCGGTGCGCACGCTCGGCGCGGTGTCCCCCCAGCGGCTCGATGACCTGGCGGAGGACAAGCGGTTCCTGCGCATGCTCGATCTGGCGAGCACCGACCTGGATGCGTACCTGAACGAGCCGCGGTGGTTCCAGCAGCTCGCCGAGACCCGGACGGACCTGCCGCAGACGATCGCGTACTTCTCCTCGGAGTACGGCATCTCCGCGGTGCTGCCGCAGTACTCCGGCGGCCTCGGCATCCTCGCGGGCGACCACCTGAAGACGGCGAGCGATCTCGGCATCCCGATCGTCGGCGTCGGGCTGCTGTACCAGAACGGCTACTTCCAGCAGTCGCTGTCCCGCGAGGGCTGGCAGCACGAGAGCTACCCCGCCCTCGACCCGCACGGTCTGCCGATCCGCCCCCTGCGCGAGGGCGACGGCAGCGTCGCCACGGTGGCGCTCGACCTCCCCGATGATCAGCACCTCACCGCGCGGATCTGGGTGGCGGATGTGGGCCGCGTTCCCCTGCTCCTCCTCGACTCCAACGTCGAGGACAACGCACGCGACCTGCAGTCGGTGACCAACCGTCTGTACGGCGGCACCGCCGAGCATCGCCTGCTCCAGGAGCTGCTGCTCGGCGTGGGCGGCATCCGGGCACTGCGGACCTGGAGTCGTATCACCGGCAGCGCCGCACCAGACGTCTTCCACGCGAACGAGGGACACGCCGGCTTCCAGGGCATCGAGCGGATCCGTGAGCTGACCGTCGACCCGAGTGGGCCGGGTCTGGACTTCGACACGGCCCTGGAGGTCACCCGCGCCTCGACCATCTTCACCACGCACACCCCGGTCCCGGCCGGCATCGACCGCTTCCCTCGCGACCTGGTCACCCAGTACTTCTCCGGAACCAGCCCGACCCCGGGCGTCCCGGTCGAGCGCATCCTCGGGCTCGGCCTCGAGGACTTCGAGGGAGGCGACCCCGGCGTCTTCAACATGGCCGTGATGGGCTTCCGCCTCGCCCAGCGGGCCAATGGCGTCTCGTTGCTCCACGGCGAGGTCAGCCGCGAGATGTTCCAGCCGCTGTGGCCGGACTTCGATAGCGACGAGGTACCGATCACCTCGATCACCAACGGTGTGCACGCGCCCACCTGGGTCGGTCGCGACGTCTTGGCGCTCGCGCAGCGGCACGGCTTCGAGCCGGCGTTGTCGGGCCCGGAGGACTGGTCGGCGATCGACCGCATCCCCGCCGCTGAGATCTGGGCCACCCGGCGCGAGCAGCGGGTGCGCCTCGTGAAGGACGTGCGCAGTCGACTGCGAGCCGCGTGGTTGGAGCGCGGGGCCAGTAACGCCGAGCTCGGCTGGGTCGACGATGTGCTCGATCCGGATCTGCTGACCGTGGGGTTCGCCCGCCGGGTGCCCGCCTACAAGCGGCTGACCCTGATGCTGCGCAACCCCGAGCGCCTGAAGGCGCTCCTGCTCGACCCCGAGCGGCCGATCCAGCTGATCGTGGCCGGCAAGGCGCACCCGCTCGACGACCTCGGCAAGGGCCTGATCCAGGAGCTCGTGCGCTTCGCGGACGATCCGGCGGTCCGCCACCGGATCGTCTTCCTGCCGAACTACGACATCGGCATGGCGCTTCCGCTCTACCCGGGCTGCGACGTCTGGCTCAACAACCCGCTGCGGCCCTACGAGGCGTGCGGCACCTCCGGGATGAAGGCCGCTCTCAACGGCGGTCTCAACCTGTCCGTACTCGACGGCTGGTGGGACGAGTGGTTCGACGGCGACAACGGCTGGGCGATCCCTTCGGCGCACCGGGTCGACGATCCCGATCATCGCGACGACATCGAGGCCGACGCGCTGTACGACCTCATCCAGATGGAGGTCGCACCTCGCTTCTACGACCGCGGCGCCGACGGCTCCGGAGTGCCGGGTCGCTGGATCGAGATGGTCCGGCACACGCTGAAGTCGCTGGGTCCCAAGGTGCTGGCCGGACGGATGGTGCGCGAGTACCTCGAGGAGCTCTACGTCCCCGCGGCGAACGCCGGCCGGGCGATGGCCGACACGTTCGACGGCGCTCGCGAGCTGGCCGCCTGGAAGGCCCGGATCCGTGATCGCTGGGCGGGTGTGCGCATCGACCACGTCGAGTCCTCCGGTGTGTCCGACCAGCCGGAGGTCGGCGGCGAGATGGACGTGCGGGTGTTCTGCTCCCTGGGCGAGCTGAGCCCCGACGATGTCACCGTCGAGGTGCTGCACGGACGGGTTCGCGACGAGGACGTCCTGGTGGAGCCGCAGATCGACACCCTCGACCAGGCCGAGGCCTACGAGGGAGGCCGGTTCCGCTTCGACGGGCACCTCAAGTTCGACCGCACCGGCCCCTTCGGCTACTCGGTCCGGATCGTGCCACGGCATCGGCTGCTGGCGAGCAGCACCGAGATGGGTCTCGCGGTCACGTCGTCCTAGACCCGGTCCGCCTGGGACTCCGCCTCCTGCAGGAGCACCACGGTCCGTGGTGCGATGACGAGCGGCTCGCCGGCGCGCACCTCCGTTCCCGGCGTGAGCAGGGGGTCGGTGGACAGCACGACCGTGCCGGACTGCACCCAGTCGTTCTTGGGCAGCGTGCACTCGCATTCGTGTCCGGAGCCGTTGAGCCACAGCAGGAACGAGGTGTCGTGAAGCGTCTCGCCCCGGGGGCCGGGTGCGCGCAGCGGCGACCCCGACACGAACATGCCGATCACGTGCAGCAGCTCGTCGTGCCAGTCGTCCTCGGTCATCTCGCGGCCCGTGGGGTGGATCCAGGCGAGGTCCTTGGGACCGCCCTCGGCGGTCGGCCGGCCCTCGAACCAGTGTCGCTGGCGTAGGGCCGGGTGCTGGCGACGGATCGCCAGGGCGGTCCGGACGGTCTCGTGGAGGTCGAGCCACTCCTCGTCGTGCCAGTCCACCCAGGAGGTCTCGTTGTCCTGGCAGAACGCGTTGTTGTTGCCGCGCTGCGTGCGTCCTCGCTCGTCGCCCGCGGTCAGCATCGGCACCCCGTTGGCCAGGCACAGGGTGGCCAGGAGGTTGGCGGCGAGGCGATGCCGGGTGGCCAGGATCTCCGCGTCGTCGGTGTCGCCCTCGACGCCGCAGTTGGAGGAGCGGTTGTCGTCGGTGCCGTCGGTGTTGTCGTGGCCGTTGGCCTCGTTGTGCTTCTTCTCATACGACAGCAGGTCGCGCAGAGTGAACCCGTCGTGAGCGGTCACGAAGTTGACCGAGGCGAAGGGGGAGCGACCGTCGTCGGCATAGAGGTCGGAGGATCCCGCCAACCGGGTGGCGACGGTGCGGATCCCATCGGAGGCTCCGCGCCAGAAGTCCCGCATGGTGTCCCGGAACTGGTCGTTCCACTCGACCCACGGCGGCGGGTACTCGCCGACCCGATAGCCGTCCATCGAGGCGTCCCACGGCTCGGCGATGAGCTTGAGATGCCGCAGGACCGGGTCCTGCCCGATGGTGGTCAGCAGGTGACTGCGCATGTCGACCTCGGTGCCGGTGCGCGCGAGCGCCGACAACAGATCGAACCGGAAGCCGTCCACGTGCATCTCGCTCGCCCAGTAGCGCAGGGAGTCGAGGATCAGGCGCAACGCCTGAGGGTCGTCGGTGTTCACGGTGTTTCCGCAGCCGGTCACGTCCCAGTAGGCCTCGGGGTCCTCGGGATCGGGCTCCGGAGGGCGGCGATAGAACCCTCGGTCGTCGAGCCCTCGGAAGCTCAGCGTCGGCCCGGTGGGCCCGGCCTCGGCGGTGTGGTTGTAGACGACGTCGAGGATCACCTCGATCCCGGCCGCATGGAAGGACTTCACCATCTGCTTGAACTCGGTCACCTGCTTGCCGCGATCGCCCGAGGAGGAGTACGCCGCATGCGGCGCGAAGAAGCCGATGGAGTTGTAGCCCCAGTAGTTGGTCAGACCGCGCGCGACCAGCTCCACCTCCGAGGCGAAGTGATGGACGGGCAGCAGATCGACGGCGGTCACGCCCAGATCGCACAGGTAGGAGATCACCGACTCGTGCGCGAGCCCCGCATAGGTGCCGCGCAGCTCGGCGGGCACGCGGTCGTTCAGCTGGGTGAACCCCTTGGTGTGCAGCTCGTAGATCACCGTGTCGCGCCAACTGCGACGCGGATGCGCGTCCTCGCCCCACGCGAACTCGTCATGCACGACGACGCTGCGCGGATCCGCGCCGTCGGTGATCGCGCGTGCGTAGGGATCGAGGAGAACGATGTCGGAA
>JBQCJL010000028.1:0-13703 GCA_051952795.1 Marmoricola sp. | reverse complement strand
CTCGACGTCGCCGAGCGGATGCAGGCGAACGCCGAACTCGGCGGCGTTCTTGCGCAGGGTGTCCACCTGCGTCTTGGAGACCGGGTCGGCGATCGGCTTGTCCCAGTCGACCGTCGGGACGTTGTGGTCCTCGGTGGCGAGGGTGAGGTCCGGGCGGCGTACGGGACGCCCGGCGAGCCGGAGGCCGTCGAAGGCCTGCGGGCTGGTGACCTCGTGGATGAGGTGGAGGTCGATGTAGAGAAGGTCCGGCTCACCCTCGGCACTTCGGACGACGTGCTCATCCCATACCTTCTCGGCCAGGGTTTTGCCCATGACTCCTCCTTTGTCGACTCTTCGCGAACGATGAGAAGCAGCCTACGCTTGCATCCCAGGGTTTGAGACGGCAGTATTGCCATATGGACAACTCAAGTGGCGTCGGCGTTCTCGACAAGGCCGCCCTCGTGCTGACCGCTCTGGAGTCGGGACCTGCGACCCTGGCCGGGCTGGTCTCCGCGACGGGACTGGCGCGCCCGACGGCACACCGCCTCGCGGTGGCCCTTGAACACCATCGTCTGGTGGCCCGTGACATGCAAGGCCGCTTCGTCCTCGGTCCCCGCCTCGCCGAGCTCTCCGCCGCCGCGGGTGAGGACCGGTTGTTGGCGACGGCCGGACCGGTGCTCGCGCGCCTTCGCGACATCACCGGCGAGTCCGCCCAGCTCTGGCGCCGCCAGGGCGACTACCGCGTCTGCGTCGCCGCGGCCGAGCGTCCTTCCGGCCTGCGCGACACCATTCCCGTCGGCTCGCAGCTCACCATGCGCGCGGGCTCAGCCGCTCAGGTCCTGCTGGCCTGGGAGGATCCGGATCGCATGCACCGTGGACTTCAAAACGCGGCGTTCTCCGCGACCGCGCTCGCCGGCATCCGCCGCCGTGGCTGGGCTCAGTCGATCGGCGAGCGCGAGCAAGGGGTCGCCTCGGTCTCGGCTCCCGTCCGCTCCCCCAGTGGCAAGATCATCGCCGCCGTGTCGGTCTCGGGCCCTCTCGAGCGCCTCACCCGCCAGCCGGGTCGCATGCATGCACCAGCGGTACTGGCGGCAGCGGATCGACTGTCGGAGTCGCTGCGCCGGGCTGCGGCCGAGTAGCCACCTCCAGCGGCACCACGAAGCGCGGCAGCAGCACCTGCACCAGCGGTCCGATCGTGAGTGCGTAGATCACGGTCGCCACCCCGAACAGGCCGCCGAGGAAAAGTCCGCCTAGGACGACGGTGCCCTCCAGTGCCGTACGCACCAGGCCGATCGGGAGACCGGTGCGGCGGTGGAGGCCCGTCATCAGCCCGTCGCGCGGGCCCGGCCCGAGCTGTGCGCCGACGTAGGCCGCGGTGGCGATCGCATTCCCGACGATGCCGACCGCGGCGAACGCGATCCGACCGGTCAGCGACGACGGCGTGCTCAGCAGGTGCAGTCCGAGATCGGCGGAAGCTCCGATGATGACGGCATTGAACAGCGTTCCCAGCCCGGGCCATTCGCGCAGCGGCACCCAGAACAGGAGGACGACGAAGCTGGTCAGGATCACCGTCGTCCCGAAGCTCAGTCCCAGGTGCGCCGCGAGTCCCTGGTGGAAGACGTCCCACGGGTCGTTGCCCAGACGGGCGCGCAGCATCGCGGCCATCGTGACTCCGTAGAGGACCAGGCCGGGAATCAGTTGGATCATGCGCCGCGACAGATGGCCCGCACGGATCTGTTCGATGGGATTGAGCCGCGCCAGCACGGGTTGCGAAGACCTCTCCATGACGACCACTTCATCAAAATTGGATATGGCGCGAAAGGTCCAATCACGCGACAGTGGACTCATGCAACGCGTCCTCTCTCCTGCCCGCCTCGCCGCGCTGCTCGGCGACTTCGACCGATCGCCGGCGTGGCGCGGCCTGGCCGATGCGCTCCGCGACGTCATCAGTGACGGCAGGGTGCCCGTGGGCATGCGGCTGCCGAGCGAGCGCGACCTCACCACGACCCTGGGCCTCAGCAGGACCACGGTCACCCGCGCCTATGCCGAGCTGCGCGACCAGGGCTTCCTGACCTCGCGCCAAGGGTCCGGATCGGAGGCGACGCTTCCCCAGGCCCTCGGCCGCGGCGACCACCTGCTGACGCCGGGTGGAAGCAGCGGTCCCCGATGCATCGACCTGACCTGCGCGGCCGGGCCAGCGAGTACCGGCCTCGGGCCGGCGTACCAGAAGGCGCTGGAGGAGCTGCCCGCCTACCTGGCGACGACGGGCTACTACCCGTCCGGTCTCCCCGAGCTCCAAGACGCCATTGCCGCGACCTACGCCGCACGGGGTCTGCCGACCGCGCCCGAGCAGATCGTGGTGACCCCCGGGGCGCTCGCCGCCGTCGCCATCGCTGCCCGGGCGATCCTGGAGTCGGGATCGAGAACGCTCGCCGAGTCGCCCACCTATCCCAATGCGATCGCCACCCTGCAGAGCGCCCCGAGCCGGGTGGTGGGCGTCGACGCGGACGCGGGGTCCTGGGGCGCCTCGATCTCGGAGGCGATCCGGCAGGTCCGACCCGCGGCTGCCTACCTGGTGCCCGACTTCCACAACCCCACCGGGCTGCTCCGAGATGAGGCCGACCGGGAGCGCGTGGCCGCGGCCGCGCGCAAGGCGGGCACGGTCCTGATCACGGACGAGTCCTTGTACCTCCTGGATCTGCGCGGGCCTGGCGCCAGCATGCCTGCTCCCCTCGCCAACCAGATCACCATCAGCGTGGGCGGATTGAGCAAGGCCTACTGGGGCGGATTGCGCGTCGGATGGCTGCGAGTCCCGCCGTCGATGCTCGATCCCGTGATCCGGAGCCGGATCAAGCTCGACCTCGGTGCGCCCGTCCTCGAGCAACTGGTCGCGCTCGAGCTCCTCCGCGATGGATATGCCGGTGTCGCGCACCGCCGCGCCCACCTGACCGCATCACGCGACGCGCTCCTCGCCGCACTGAGCACGCACCTGCCCGACTGGGAGGTCCCGTCGCCCGCCGGCGGGCTGAGCGTCTGGTGCCGCCTGCCCGAGGCACGATCGTCGGCTCTGGTCGCGGCTGCCGAAAGGCACGACGTGCTGTTGGCGGCCGGTCCGCTGTTCGCTCCGGAGGGCGGCTTGGACCGCTTCCTGCGGATCCCCTTCGCAGTCGGACCCGAGGCGATGACGGAAGGGGTCCGCCGGATCGGTGCCGCATGGGCTGACGTTCAGAACACCCAGGGCCGGGGTCGGCGTGCGCCGTCGCGGACGCTGGTGGCTTAGGTCGCTTGCGGGCGGCGGGACCCCAGATCCTCAGAACAGCGCGTGCTGCTCGATCTCGAGCAGCGTCTGCTTGCGATGCAGCCCGCCTGCGTACCCGGTCAGTGAGCCGTTGGCGCCGATGACGCGGTGACACGGGATCACGATCGGGATCGGGTTGCTGCCGTTGGCCAGTCCCACCGCCCGCGATGCAGCATTGGTCTTGCCGAGGCGTTTGGCGATCTCGCCGTAGGAGGCGGTGTCGCCATAGCCGATCTTCAGCAGTTGCGCCCACACCGAGAGTTGGAACGCGGAGCCCTGCGGTTCCAGCGGGAGGTCGAACTCTCGACGCTCGCGATTGAAGTACTCGGTGAGCTGGGCGCAGGCGGTCGCCAACAGCGGGTCCTTGTCATCGCGTACACCCAACGGGCGCCCCGCAGGGTCGGCGCGGAACGGTTCGAACTCGATCGCCGAGATGGCATTCCCCCGGGCGATGATGCGCAGGTCTCCCACCGGCGAGGAGAGCACGGTCCACCGTGCGAAGGTGTCGTTCATCAGATCTCCTCGAGAGTGTCCAGATTCCACAGGTACATGAGCGCATAGGAGCGCCAGGGTCGCCATGACGCCGCGGCTCGCTCGATGCCGGCGGGACTCGAACCTAGACCGAGTGCCTCGGCGGCTCGACGAACACCGGCATCCGTGGGCAGGAAGACGTCAGGGTCTCCGAGCGCCCGCATGGCGATGTAGGAGGCGGTCCAGGGACCGATGCCCGGCACCGCCAGGATCGCGTTGCGAACGTCGTCGCGGTCCGCACTGCGGTCGAGGATGACCGAGCCATCGTCGACAGCGCGGGCCAGCGCCTCCAGCGCACGCACCCGCGAACCGGGCATTCCCCAGGCCTCACCAGAGATGTCGGTGAGATCCGCGGGACGCGGGAAGAGGCGGCCGACCGCATGCTCGCCAGCGAGACCGAGGTCCCGACCGCGACGCTCGACGAAGCGCTCGGCGAGCCGGCGCGCGCCGATGACGGTCACCTGCTGACCGAGGACCGCACGGACCGCCGCCTCCCATCCGTCGACATGACCCGGCACGCGAAGTCCCGGCGCTCGACGAACCACCGGCCCCAGATGGGGGTCCGCCCCCAGCTGCCCGACGATGGCCGCGGGGTCGGCGTCAGCGTCGAGCAGCCGGCGGGTGCGCTCGAGCGCCGGCGCGAGATCCCGAGCATCCGCCAGCGACAGCTCGGCGGGAACGACGCCCTCGGGCCGGTCGATCAACCTCAACCGAACGACCGCAGCTCCATGCGGCAACTGCAGTGTTCGCGTGTACGTGGCCTGATCCGCCGACTCGACACCGGCGACGGCGCGGGCGGTGAGGAACCGCAGCATCGCGGCTCCGTCATAGGGCTCGCGCACGCCCAGCCGAACCGACATCGCACCCGGAACCGAGCGGACGCGCTTGGAGCGCAGCTGCGACGGGGTGGAGGCGTAGACCTCGCGGATGGTGTCGTTGAACTGGCGGATGCTCGAGAAGCCCGCTGCGAACGCGATGTCGGCGAAGCTCAACGACGTGGTCTCGACCAGGGCGCGCGCCATCTGGGCACGGCGCGATCGAGCCAGCGCCAACGGACCGGCGCCATACGTCTCGACGAGCAGGCGATTGAGATGCCGGGCGGAGTAGCCCATCCGCGCCGCCAGTCCGTCCACTCCTTCCCGCTCCAGCGTGCCGTCGGCGATCAGGCGCATGGCGCGGCCAGCGGTGTCGGCCCGCACGTCCCACTCGGGGGATCCCGGCGTCGCGTCGGGAAGGCAGCGCTTGCACGCTCGGTAGCCCGCCAACTGCGCAGCGGCGGCCGTCGGGTGGAAGGTGACGTTGTGCTGCCGGGGGGTCATCGCGGGGCAGCTCGGCCGGCAGTAGATCCGCGTGGTGCGGACGCCGATGTAGAAGACGCCGTCGAAGCGGCGATCGCGCCCCTGCACCGCGCGGTAGCACGCGTCGGTGTCGAGGTGCATCGAGGTCATGGCCCCACTCTGGCACCTGGAGACAGTCACTTCTAGCGGAAATCGGACGCGACCGTGGGAGCATGCTGGTGCCGCCGATGCTGGAGCGAATTCCTAGAACGTGTTTCACTTTTCGCGTGACCGCCTCGAACTCGTTCGTCCTCATCGATCGCCCCCGACCCGGCGCCGCCGTAGTGACGCTCAACCGGCCGGAGCGGATGAATTCGATGGCGTTCGACGTCATGGTGCCGCTGCGCGAGGAGCTTCGCCGCCTGGGCGATGACAACTCCGTGCGGACGGTCATCCTCACCGGTGCCGGACGGGGCTTCTGCTCGGGCGCCGACCAGAGCGGGGAGACCGGCAGGATGCCGAACAAGGAGGGACTCACCGCGGTCAGCATCGCGCTGCGGGCGATGACCCTGCTGGATGACATCGTCACCACCTTGCGCTCGATCCCGCAGCCGGTCATCGCGGCGGTCAACGGTGCCGCCATCGGCGGCGGTCTGTGCCTTGCGATGGCCTGCGACCTCCGGGTCGCCTCGGAGGCCGCCTACTTCCGGGCCGCCGGCATCAACAATGGGCTCACCGCCAGCGAGCTCGGCCTCAGCTTCCTGCTCCCCCGCGCCATCGGCATCACTCGCGCAGCAGAGCTCATGCTGACCGGGCGCGACGTGGACGCCGCGGAGGCTGCGTCGATCGGCCTGGTGTCCCGCGTGGTGGCTCCCGACCGGCTGCTGGAGGACTGCCTCGACACCGCCGATCGGATCGCCGCGTTGTCGCGCCCCGGCATCGAGCTCACCAAGCGCACCCTGCGCGCGAGCATGGAGGCAGGGTCACTCGAGGCGCACATGCAGTCCGAAGGGCTGGGGCAGTTGTTCGTCCGGCTGATGACGTCCAACTTCGAGGAAGCCGTGGCGGCGCGCAAGGAAGGGCGCCAGCCGACGTTCCGCGACTGAGGGCTCTGCGCCTGGCCTGACATCCCAATCGCCCAAGACGACGACAGCCCCGAGTCCGCCAGGACTCGGGGCTGTCAGCGTGGTACCCCCGACCGGATTCGAACCGGCGCTAACGCCGTGAGAGGGCGCCGTGCTAGGCCACTACACAACGGGGGCAACGCTTCAGAAGCGCCTCGATGAGGACTTCAGGAGCGCCTGAACCTTAGCCGTTGCGACGTAATTTCGTCCAATCAAAGGCCGGGTTCGGCGTTCGCTGGGATACAAGGACTCGAACCTTGACTAACTGAACCAGAATCAGTCGTGCTGCCAATTACACCATATCCCAATGGCTCTGAGCCGAAGAGAAACCTTACACGGGAGGGGTTTGGGGCACCAATCGGGTGGGGTTTCGTGACGCGGTCTACGACCGCTCCTCAACCTCCGCATTGCCCGTGATGCCCATGCGCTTGGCCGCGACCAGCACCGCCACCAGGTAGACACCGTTCTGCGTCACCGTGACGGGCAACTGCCACCACGAGGCCGACTCCGAGTTCAGAGCCGTGGTGATGTCGCCGAAGGCGAGGGCGAAGCCGAAGGCGACCAAGTTGTTGAGGATGTGCAGGGCGATGCCGGCCTCCAGCCCCCCGGTGCGCACGACGAGGTAGCCGGCGATCAGGCCGAAGGCGAAGCGGTCCGCCAGCAGCGGCACGTTCTGCACTCCGTGCGCCGCCGTGAACAGCGCGGCGCTGAGCAGGATCGCGAACCAAGGCGACTTGGTCAGGGAGCCGAACGCCTGCATCGCATATCCGCGGAAGGCGTACTCCTCCCCCATCGCCTGCAGCGGGGTGCTGAACACGATGACCGCGATGAACCCCACGGTGGTCCAGCTGAACGGGCCCGGATGACCCGAGACGCCCTCGGTGTCGCCCGGAAGAATCGCACCGACCGCGAACTGGGCAGCGATGGCGAGGACTGAGATGCCCAGACAGACGAAGAAGAACTTCCACCGGATGCCGGGCTTCACCGACATCACGCGCGACACCGGGATCCGATGGATCAGCCAGACGATCATGATCACGGCCAGGATCAGCCCGGCCAGGGTGAGGTTCAGGTAGAGCAAGGAGGCCGGCGTCACCGGATCCTGCTTGAGCGCTTGGTTCCAGTGCTCGCTGAAGTGCGGTCCCTGCAGAGCGACGAGCGCTGCGAGCATGGGCAGCAACGCGACCGGAACGATCAGCAGTGCGGAGGCCAGCAGAACGAGGATGCCGGCCGCTGGCTTCTTCCAGGTGTAGGTCGGAGTCCTCAGCGCGAGTGGATACGAGGCCGCGACCTCGGCACTCACGCGGTCAGCGCTCTCGCCGCGGCCAGGCGGGCGAGCGACTCATCGCGACCCAGGATCTCCATCGACTCGAACAGCGGCGGTGAGATCTTGCGGCCGGAGACAGCCCATCGCACCGCACCGAACGCCACGCGCGGCTTGAGGCCCAGGCCGTCGATCAAGGCCGAGCGCAACGCCTCCTCGATCGCCGCCGTGCTCCATTGATGCAGGCCGCCGAGGGCCTCGTCGGCGGCAGTCAGGACCTGCATCGCATCCTCCGCGGTCAACGCGGCGCGCGCGTCGTCGTCGTACTCGACGCCACGGAACAGGAAGCCCAGCATGTCGGCTGCTTCGGTGAGCTTGTTGATCCGTTCGGTGATCAGCGGCATCGCCAGCTCGAGGGTGCGGACGTCGGCGTCGCTGACGGGATCCGAGACCACACCGGCGGCCTTCAGGAACGGCAGCGCGCGGTGCGTGATGTCCTCGACCGAGAGCAGCCGCATGTGAGCGGCGTTGATCGCGTCGGCCTTCTTCAGGTCGAAGCGTGCCGGATTCGGATTGACGTCACGGATGTCGAACGCCTCGACCATCTCCTCGAGGCTGAAGATGTCGCGGTCGGGTGCGATCGCCCAGCCCAGCAGCGCGAGATAGTTCAACAGGCCCTCGGGCAGGAAGCCCTGATCGCGGTAGGCCAGTGCGTGCGCCTCGGGGTCGCGCTTGGACAGCTTCTTGTTGCCCTCACCCATCACGTAGGGCAGGTGACCGAACTCGGGGGTGTGGTCGGTCAGCCCCAGCTCGATGAGCGCCTCGTAGAGCGCGATCTGCCGCGGCGTGCTGGAGAGCAGATCCTCACCGCGCAGCACGTGCGTGACGTCCATCAGGGCGTCATCGACGGGGTTCACCAGGGTGTAGAGCGGCTCACCGTTGGCGCGGCACAGCGCGTAGTCGGGCACGAACTGCGTCTCGAAGGTCACCTCGCCGCGCACCAGGTCGTTCCAGGTGATCGATCCGTCGGGCATCCGGAACCGGACGACGGGCCGGCGATCCTGTGCCTCGAACGCCTCGACCTGCTCGGCGGTGAGCTCGCGACAGAACCCGTCGTACCCCATCACCTTGGAGCCACTGGCCTTGCGCCGGGCCTCAACCTCCTCGTTGGTGCAGTAGCAGTCGTACGCGAAGCGCGAGGCGCGCAGGCGCGACAGGGCGTCGGCGTAGAGATCGCCGCGCTCGCTCTGCCGGTAGGGCGCGTGGGGGCCGCCGACCTCCGGACCCTCGTCCCAGTTCAGTCCCAACCACCGCAGCAGATCGATGATCGACTGCAGGGACTCGTCGGTGCTGCGCTCGCGGTCGGTGTCCTCGATGCGGAAGATGAACGTGCCGCCGTGGTGGCGGGCGAACGCCCAGTTGAACAGAGCTGTCCGAACCAATCCCACGTGCGGGGATCCGGTCGGGCTGGGGGCCATGCGGACGCGAACGGTCATCGCCTCTTCACCTTGTTCGTCAGTGCGCCGATGCCCTCGATCAGGACTTCGACCTCGTCATCGGACTCCATCGGACCGACCCCCTCCGGCGTTCCGGTCAGGATCACGTCGCCCGGCAGCAGCGTCATCACCGAGGAGACGTACTCGATCAGCGCGGGCACGTCGAACACCATGTCGGAGGTGCGGCCGTCCTGCTTGAGGTCGCCGTTGACCCAGGTCTTCACGGCGAGATCGCTGGTGTCCAACTCCGTCTCGATCCACGGGCCGAGGGGGCAGAAGGAGTCGAACCCCTTGGCGCGGGTGAACTGGCCGTCGCGCCGCTGCAGATCGCGAGCGGTCACGTCGTTGCCGACGGTGTAGCCCTGGATCACCTCGGCGGCCTTGGCAGCCGGCACATCGCGACAGATCCGACCGATCACCACCGCCAGCTCTCCCTCGAAGTGCACCTCGTTGCTCTGCTCGGGGTAGAAGATCGGGTCGTTCGGACCGATCACGCTGGTGTTCGGCTTGAGGAACATCAGCGGCTCGGTCGGAACCTCCCCGCCCATCTCCGCGGCGTGGGCGGCGTAGTTCTTTCCGATGCCCACCACCTTGCTGCGTGGCAGTACCGGGCTCAGCAGCCGGATGTCCTCGAGCCGGTGTTCCTTGTTGTTCAGGTGGAGGCCGACGTACAGCGGATCGCCGTTGAGGCCGACCACCACGCAGTCCTCATCGGGGATGCCGTTGTC
Organism: Marmoricola sp.; assembly: GCA_051952795.1. GTDB lineage: Bacteria > Actinomycetota > Actinomycetes > Propionibacteriales > Nocardioidaceae > Marmoricola. Next base: position 4,006 of record JBQCJL010000028.1, on the reverse strand, counting down.
GTCGACGTCGCCGGTGAGGACGCCGTAGAGCGGCTCCTCCCCGGCGGTGAACCTCACGATGCGCATGAGGGGAGAATATCGGCGTGATCCGAACACTCGACGCGCGCAGGTCCGCGCACGAGAAGCGCGTGGACGTCTGGATCCAGCCGCACCTGGGCCGCCGTCTCCGCGGCGAGCGTCACCCCGTGCACGACTTCCTCTTCACCTACTACGCGTATCGACCGGCCCAGCTCCGCGCGTGGTACCCCGGCATGGCTTCGGTCGACACCGACATCGAGCGCGAGCGTCTCGAGGCCGTCCGTCGCCAGCGCCTCCCGGTCATCCGCCAGATCCGCACCTTGCTGACCGCCACCGCCTCCCGCCCGGCGAACCTGGGCTGCTTCGGCCTCCACGAGTGGGCGATGGTCTACCGCGAGCCGCTTGATCCCGAGGGGCATCGGCACGACTGGCCGCTGCGACTCGGGCAGGAGGCGACCGATCGCGTCGTCGCCTCGCACCGGATCGGGTGCTCGCACTTCGATGCGTTCCGCTTCTTCACCCCGGCCGCGATTCCGCTCAACACGCTGCAGCCCGGTCGGACCGACCGCGAGGCCTTCGAGCAGCCGGGGTGCCTCCACGGCGGCATGGATCTGTACAAGCATGCCTTCCGACTCGCACCGCTCATTCCAGCCGAGCTGGTCGCCGATGCCTTCGAGCTGGCCTGGGACATCCGGATCCTCGATATGAGGGCCGCTCCCTACGACTTCACCGGCGTGACGCTCGATCCCGATGGGACTTCTTGGACTCCGGTGCGGATCGAGACGCCCGAGGGGAAGCGCGATTACGTCGAGCAGCAGAAGGCGTTCGCCATGCGCGCGGCACCCCTCCGTCAGCGCCTGATCGACGAGTGCGACCGGCTCATGACCGTTAACCTCGCCTCATGACGCAGGCACCCGCAGGTTGGTATGCCCACCCCGAGACCGGTGCATGGTGGTGGTGGGACGGAACGCAGTGGCTGGCCCAGGCCCCAGAAGGCGCGCCGCCGCCTCCGCCCGCGCAGGCGCCGATGCCCGTCCTCGATGAGGCCTACCCGGTCGAGTTCTCCGTCGACTACCCCGAGCGCCCCCTCAGCCGCCTCAAGACCGCGTTCCGCTTGATCCTCGCGATCCCGATCCTGGTGGTTTTGGGGCTGTTGTCGGGTGCCACCTACCGGTCGACGACCGATGGTCACAGCTCCGCGACCACTCTGACCGCCGCCGGGATCCTGGTGGTTCCGACGGTGCTGATGCTCCTCTTCCGCCGCAAGTACCCGCGCTGGTGGTTCGACTGGAACCTCGAACTCGTGCGCTTCAGCACGCGCGTGAGCGCGTACCTGATGCTGATGGACGACCGATACCCCTCCACAGACGAGGCCCAGTCGGTCCACCTCGACATTCCGTACCCCCATGCCGAGACCGATCTGAACCGGTGGCTTCCGTTGGTCAAGTGGCTGCTTGCGATTCCGCACTACATCGTCCTGGCCTTCCTCTACATCGGTGCGGTCTTCACGGTGATCTTCGCCTGGTTCGCGATCCTCGTGACGGGGCGCTACCCGCGAGGCGCGTTCACCTACGTCGAGGGTGTGCTGCGATGGAACATGCGGGTGTCCGCGTACGCGTTCCTCTTGACCACCGACAAGTACCCGCCGTTCCGCCTCTCCGCTTAGACGCACCGTGCTGCTTCACGTCGTCGCCTGACTCACCACACCGGCGGCACCCGATCACGCCAGGGAGCCGCGGTCTCGACCTGCGCCGCCAGCGACAGCAGCAGCGCGTCCTCGCCCGGTGCCGCGGCGAGCATGACGCCGACGGGCAGACCCTCAGGCGTCCAGTGCAGCGGCAGCGAGATCGCCGGACTGCCGGTGACGTTCCACATCGAGGTCCACGGGGTGAAGCGCTTCTGCGCCTCGAAGTCCACGGCCGGATCCTCGTCGTTGCGCAGGGCCCCGACCGGCAGGGGTGGCTGGGCGATCGTCGGGGTCAGCACGATGTCGTAGGGCGCCAGGGTCTGGAGCGTGCGAGCCGCGATCCGACGCAGCTCACCCAGTGCGAGTCCGAACCGAGGTCCGCCGATCGCCTCCCCGCGCTCCCCCAGCCACCGGGTCAACGGTCGCAGCTGGGCGCGTTGCTCAGCGTTCAGGCCGACCGTCGACAGACCGGTCAGCACGGCCCAGCAGGTCTCGAAGACCGGCACGGCCTCGATGGTCATCGGCGGCTCGATGTCGATGATCTCGTGGCCCAGGGACTCGAGGAGTCGGCTGGCGGACTCCCACGCCTCGACGCACGCAGGCTCGATCGATGTCTCCGCGATCACCGGCTCGGTGAACCGTGCGATGCGGAGCCGTCGGGGCGGCACCTGGGTCGCGCTCAGATAGCTGGACGCCGGCTCGGGAGCCCAGGAAGGATCGCCGACGGCCCGCCCGGCCATCACGTCGAGGAAGGCAGCGGCATCCGCGACAGTCCGAGCGAGCGGCCCGAGGCAGGCCAGCCCCGTGACATCCCCGTACATCGGCGATCCCGAGATGCGACCGCGAGAGGTCTTCAAGCCCACGATCCCGCAGCAGCTCGCCGGGATCCGGATCGAGCCACCGCCATCGGAGCCCTGGGCGAGGGGAACCAGGCCGGCCGCCACGGCGGCCGCGGCACCACCACTCGATCCGCCCGCCGTCCGGGTGACGTCCCAGGGCGTGACGGCCGGCGGCTGGCCCGCCGGCTCGGTGTAGCAGGGCGAGCCGAACTCGGGCGTGCTGGTCTTCCCGATCCAGGGCATGCCCGCGGCCTCGATCCGCAGCACCACCTCGTCGCTGAAGTCGGGCACATGATCCGCGAACAGGGCCGCGCCGTAGGACGTGCGCACGCCCGCGGTGTTGTTCAGATCCTTGATCGCCGTCGGCACTCCGGCCAACGGGCCGTCACCGGCTGTCGACGCCTGGAGGGCTCGGTCGGTCGTGAACGTCACGAAGGCACCGAGGTCTGGGTTGATCCGTTCGGCGCGCTCGGCGTAATGGTGGATCAGCTCGGCCGAGCTCACCTCACCCGCGCGGATGGCCGCACCCTGCTCGAGTGCCGTCAGGTCATGGAGCTCCACAGTCCCGACGCTACTCAGGTGGTGCGCCGGCGTAGCGTCAGCGCTCCCAGTGCGAGCCCGACCACCGCGTAGCCCACCACGATCAGCAGGTCCTCGGCGGTTCCCGAGGTGCCGTTCACCACGTGATCCATCGCGTCGGTGGCATACGACAGCGGCAGCACGTCCGCGACCTGCCGCAGCACGTCGGGAAGCTCGCCGCGCGGCCGGAACAGCCCGCACAGCAGAATCTGGGGAATCACCACCACGGGCATGAACTGCACCGCCTGGAACTCGGTACGTGCGAACGCCGAGACCAGGAGACCCAGGGCCGTTCCCAGCACCGCATCGGCGATGGCCACCACGCCGAGCATGACGACGGCCCCGCGGACCGTGAGCCCCAGCGGTCCGACACAGAGAACTACCGCGAGCACCGACTGGACGACGGCAACCGCTCCGAACGCGAGCGCGTAGCCGCCGAGGAAGTCGCCGCGACCCAAGGGCATCGCGAGAAGCCGTTCCAAGGTTCCCGATGTCCGCTCTCGGAGGGTGGTCACCGAGGTGACCAGGAACATCACGATGAAGGGGATCAGGGCGAGCAGTGCTGGAGCCAGGCCGTCGAAACGGCCGCTGATTCCGTGGAACATCCACCAGAGCAGGGTCAGCACCACGCACGGGAGCGCGACCAGCATGACGAGCGTCCGGGGGTCACGCCGCAGCTGGAGCAGCACCCGCTCCGCGACCGCTGTCGTCGAGCGCCACCTCATGACGTGCCCTCGACCAGCGCGAGGAACGCGCCCTCGACGGAGTCAGCGCCAGTGTCGCGCACCACCTCGTCCGGGGTCCCGGTGGCCAGGAAGCGCCCCTCGCGCATGAGAAGGAGGCGGTCACAGCGCTCGGCCTCGTCCATGACGTGACTCGAGAC
>JBQCJL010000027.1:0-2169 GCA_051952795.1 Marmoricola sp. | reverse complement strand
GCTCGGACGGCATCATCCAGATCTCCACCGGCGGTGCCGAGTACCTGTCGGGTCCGACCATCAAGAACATGGTCACGGGCTCGCTCGCCTTCGCCGCCTACGCGGCCGAGGTCGCCAAGAACTATCCCGTCAACGTCGCGCTACACACCGACCACTGCCCCAAGGACAAGCTCGACGGCTTCGTCCGGCCGCTGCTGGAGGCGTCCGCGGAGCGCGTCGCTCGCGGTGAGGACCCGCTGTTCCAGTCGCACATGTGGGACGGCTCAGCCGTGCCGCTCGGCGAGAATCTGGAGATCGCCCGGGAGCTGCTCGCCAAGTCGGCCGCGGCCAAGGTGATCCTCGAGATCGAGGTGGGCGTGGTCGGGGGCGAGGAGGACGGCATCGTCGGCGCCATCGACGAGAAGCTCTACACGACTCCCGAGGACGCGCTCGCGACCGTGGACGCGCTCGGCATCGGCGAGAACGGCCGCTACATGACGGCGCTGACCTTCGGCAACGTGCACGGCGTCTACAAGCCCGGCAACGTCAAGCTCCGTCCCGAGATCCTCAAGGCCGCCCAGGAGGCGGTCGTGGAGAAGCTCGGCCTCGATGCCGGCTCCAAGCCCTTCGACCTGGTCTTCCACGGCGGCTCCGGATCGACCGCCGAGGAGATCGCCGCCGCGGTGTCGTTCGGCGTCGTGAAGATGAACGTCGACACCGACACCCAGTACGCCTTCACGCGCCCGGCGGCCGCGCACATGTTCACGCACTACGACGGCGTTCTCAAGGTGGACGGCGAGGTAGGCGACAAGAAGGCCTACGACCCGCGTGCCTGGGGCAAGGCCGCAGAGGCCGGCATGGCCGCCCGCGTAGTCGAGGCCTGCGAGAACCTGTCCTCGGTCGGGAAGTCGGTCGGCTAGACCGGCTCCCCGTAGTCTGACCGCGACCCAGCACTGTGCACTCCTCCCGGGAGGGAAGATGTGCGCATTGACCCTGAGGGTGACGCGGCTAACACGCTTACGCTTCGGCCTGTCCTCACAACTGAAAGGCCGCCATGGGTAACGACAACCGCATCGCAGGTATCGAGGTTCGCTCGATCGACTGGGTGCCATTGGACGAGCGGCACGGCAAGCTCTGGCACCTCGGGCCGCTGTGGTTCATGTCCAATGCCACGTTGGCGACCCTCGCGGTCGGTCTGATCAGCATCACCAGCGGCGGCACCCTGTTCTGGTCGGTGGTCTCGATCCTGCTGGGCATCGGCGTGGGGACGTTCTTCATGGCCGCGCACTCGGCGCAGGGCCCGCAGCTGGGTCTGCCGCAGATGATCCAGTCGCGGCCGCAGTTCGGATACATCGGCGCGCTGCTGGTGTGGCTCTTCGCCTACCTCCAGTACGCCGGCTTCAACGTCTTCAACACCATCCTCGCCTCGGAGTCGGTGCAACGCACCGCGCACGGCTCCGGCAAGCTGTGGATCGTCCTCGTCACGGTCGCGGCGTTCGCGATCGCGCTGCTCGGATACGACGTCATCCACAAGGCCGAGCGATACCTGACCTACGCGACCATCGCGATCTTCGGCCTGCTCACCATCGCCCTGTTCACGGTCACCTACCCGGCGGGCACGTTCAGCGTCGGAACCTTCCACCTGACGCCGTTCCTCGCGCAGTTCGGCGTGGTGGGTGGCTACCAGATCAGCTGGGCCATCTACGTCTCCGACTACTCGCGCTACCTGCCGCCCGACGTCACCGTGCGGAAGACCTTCGTCTGGACGTACTGGGGCTCGGCCATCGGCGGCGCCTGGATGATGATCGTCGGTGCCGTGCTCGCGGCCTGGGCGGGCGCCAAGTTCAGCGGTACCGGCATCGCCGAGCTGCACGCGGTGGCCAACCACCTGTTCGGCGGCCTGGGGGGCATCGTGCTGATCATCAGCGCCGTTGGCCTGGTCAGCGTGACCGCTCTGAACATGTACGGCGGTTCGCTCACCCTGATCAGCGCGGTCGACTCGTTCGTCAAGGTCAAGCCGACCCTGCTCATCCGCGTCGCCACGATCGGCATCACCGCGGTGCTGTCACTGTGGGGCGCGCTGGGTGCGAGCTCTCACTTCCTCAGCCAGTTCAACAGCTTCCTGCTGCTGATCCTCTACCTGTTCATCCCGTGGACCGCGGTCAACCTGGTGGACTACTACTTCATCCG
>JBQCJL010000026.1:0-7376 GCA_051952795.1 Marmoricola sp. | reverse complement strand
ATCTACGTCGTTGTCCGCGAGCGCGACATCCATGCGGTCGCCGCCGAGCGGCTGGGTGTCACCCACACCGGCCGCTATCTGTAGTCCGTCTACGCTCCGCCGGCCGTGACAATCGCGTCGGTGACGAAGCCGGCGAGAATGCCGATGAGCAGACCGGTGGCCAGCAGGTCCGAGCGCTTCGCCTTGCTGGCGACGTTCAGCAGCTGGATCACGACGAACAGGATCGAGCCCGCGGCCAGGGTCAGGAAGACGACGCTGACGGCATCGCTGGTGAAGCCGTGTCCGATCCAGGTGCCGAGGAAGGTCGGTCCGCCGCCGATGAGGCCGAGCGTCAACAGGAACCGCCAGGTCGGGCGAGCCTCCTCGTCGTCGTGGGCGCCCGCCATCGGAGCGACGATGCCGAAGCCCTCGGTCGCGTTGTGCAGACCGAAGCCGACCACCAGCAGGACCGCGAGCGCGACCTCGTTCTTGGCGGCGGACTGGCCGATGGCCAGGCCCTCGGCGAAGTTGTGCAGGCCGATGCCGACCGCGATCAGGAGGGCGAGGTGCCGCCCGACGGACCAGCTCGCGAGTCCGGTGCGCTTGGCGAGCTCGGAGGTCATCGCGCGACCCATCCACTGTTCGTAGACGACCAGCGCGCCGAGACCGACGATGAGGCCCGCGGCGAAGAGGGCGCCGTAGCCGAACGCCGAGCCCAGGCCGTGGTGGTGGTTGTCGTGGAAGGCGGCGAGCGCCTCGTCGATCGGCTCCCAGGCGTGGCTGAGCACGTCCCAGATCAGGAAGATCAGGATGCCGGTCGCGATGGCGTTCAACAGCAGCCGAAGCGTGGGTGCGGGGTTGCGCATTCGTCCCACCGGGAGACCGAACACGATGGTGCCGCCGGCGATGGCGCCGAGCAGCAGAGTCTGACCAAGTCCCACAACAACCTCTTTAGGTAAGCCTTACCTGATTCCTCCCAAGGCTGGCCCAACCGCTCTCGGGAGTCAAATTGGCCGCTCGGCGCGGAACAGTGCGCACTCGACGTTGTAGTAGGCGGTGGTCAGGCCGAGGGATTGCATGCCGATCCGCTCGGCGACGCGTTGGGAGGGAATGTTCTCCGGATAGGTGGCCGCCAGCACGTGGTCGAGCCCGCCGGCGAAGGCGTGATCCAACACCGCGTGGGCGGTCTCGGTGGCCACGCCGTGTCCCCAGACATCGGGATGCAGGTGCCACCCGATCTCCGTCTCTCCCGAGGGTGCGAGCGGGTCGCCGGAGGCGGGAAGGTCCTTGAGGAGCAGGGTGCCCAGGCGCCGCCCGGTCTCCGTGTCGAGCGCGAGCCAGATGCCATGGATCGGGTGGTCGAGGGCCGCCCAGTGCTCGATGCGCTCGATGGCCTCGGTGCGATCGGCCATCAACCGGGGAGCCGTCCCGAGGTAGCGCTGCACGTCCCAGCGGGAGTACATGTCCAGCACGAAGTCGGCGTCTTCGAGGGAATACGGCCGCAGCGTGAAGCGCTGCGTGTGGAGGACGACGGTCACCTCGCCACGATAGTGAGGCGTCGGTGGTGATGATCGGTGCGCCGTCAGGGACTCGAACCCCGAACCCGCTGATTAAGAGTCAGCTGCTCTACCCATTGAGCTAACGGCGCTTGAAGCGTGTGGAACCTTAGCAGCATCCTCGGATGCATATGAAATTGCTCGCCGCCCCTGGCGGAATGTTTAAGATTCAACTAATGTTGTGCAAAGCAGAGCGCCACACCAGAGGAAGAGGTAGGAGCAATGCCCGCAATCACCGTCGACGACCTGACCGTCCTGAACCGTCTGAACACGCCGGGTCTGGGCGACACCGTCCGTCCCGTCAAGCAGGTCACCCTTGCGCCCAAGGGCTACGAGGGTGAGGGCTTCCCGGTCCACCGTGCCTTCGCCGGCGTGGACCTGCGCGACCTCGACCCCTTCATCCACCTGGACCAGATGGGCGAGGTCGAGTACGCCCCGGGTGAGCCCAAGGGCACGCCCTGGCACCCGCACCGCGGGTTCGAGACGGTGACCTACATCATCGACGGCGTCTTCGACCACCAGGATTCCCACGGCGGCGGTGGCACCATCACCAACGGCGACACTCAGTGGATGACGGCCGGTAGCGGCCTCCTGCACATCGAGGCCCCGCCGGAGTGGCTGGTGCAGAAGGGCGGTCTGTTCCACGGTCTCCAGCTCTGGGTCAACCTGCCGAAGGCCGACAAGATGATCCAGCCGAAGTACCAGGACATCCGTTCCGGCCAGGTCGGTCTGGGCACCTCGGCCGACGCCGGTGCCCTGATCCGGGTCATCGCCGGCAACGTCGGTCAGATCGAGGGACCTGGATCGACCCACACGCCGATGACCATGGTCCACGCCACGGTGGCGCCCGGTGCCCGGCTCGATCTGCCCTGGGAGCCGACCTACAACGCGTTGGTCTACGTGCTCTCGGGCCACGGCACCGTCGGCCTGGAGAAGCGACCGATCCAGGCGGGCAACCTCGCGGTGCTCGGTGCCGGTGACTTCATCACCGTCGAGGGCAGCACCACGTTCGACTCGCGCACGCCGGAGTTCGACGTCGTCGTGCTCGGTGGGCAGCCGATCCGCGAGCCCGTCGCGTGGGCAGGTCCGTTCGTGATGAACACTAAGGCCGAGGTCATGCAGGCGTACGAGGACTTCCAGAAGGGCCGTCTCGGCACCATTCCGTCCGTGCACGGAGCGCCGACCACCCTGCAGGAGGGCTAAGGTCACACATCGTGACCGAGCGCTTGGTATGGATCGACTGTGAGATGACCGGGCTCGACCTCGGAGCGGATGCGCTCATCGAGGTCGCAGCCCTGGTCACCGACTTCGAGCTCAACGTGCTCGGCGAGGGTGTCGACGTGGTCATCAAGCCGTCGCCGGAGGCGCTGGAGCAGATGAACGACTTCGTCACCTCGATGCACACCAACTCCGGGCTGCTCGCCGAGCTCGACTCCGGCGTCACCCTCGAGGAGGCCCAAGCCCAGATCCTCGCCTACATCCGCGAGCACTGTGCCGACGGCTCCCGCCCGCCGCTGGCGGGCAACACCGTGAGCACGGACCGGGCCTTCCTGGCCCGGGACATGCCGGAGTTGGAGGCGTTCCTGCACTACCGGATCGTCGACGTCTCCTCGATCAAGGAGCTGTCCCGCCGCTGGTTCCCCCGCGCCTACTTCGCCGCGCCCGCCAAGAGCGGCAACCACCGGGCTCTGGCCGACATCCAGGAGAGCATCGAGGAGCTGCGGTACTACCGCGACGCCGTCTTCGTCGCGCCTCCTGGGCCGGACACGGACGCATCGCGCATGATCGCGCAGCGCCATCAGGGCTCGATCACCGGTGCCGTCGGTGAGGCACTGCCCGAATAGGAGCGGGGCTCGCCTGCGGCTCACTCCTCATCGACCCGAATAGGTGGACCGTTGGTCAGCCGCTACACTCATCCCTCGCATGGTGGTCGTAGCTCAGCTGGTAGAGCGTCGCGTTGTGGTCGCGAATGTCGCGGGTTCGAGCCCCGTCGATCACCCCAGTTCGATCCGGAACGCCCCGCGTAACGATGACGTAGGTCGTCGATACGCGGGGCATTCTGGTGTCACACGGGGCCACGAATGCGACGGAGGAGGCCGATGACCCAGGCACCTGGCCGTCGTCCGCGCCCTCCGGTCGACGACACCGACATCAAGGTCCGCAACCGCCGCATGCTCCTGGTGGGAGCGGTGATGGTCGCTCTCGGCTTCGTCGTCGCCGTCGGCTACTGGTACACCCACCAGCCCGGGAAGGCACCTGCGCCGCCGACGGCACTCTCGATCCGCAGCAGCGGCGGAAGTCTCGTGGTGGGATCCGCTCGCGCCTCGCACCACCTGGTCATCACGGAGACCTTCGACTGCGCTCGCTGCGCGACGTTCGAGCGCAGCGTGCAGGCATTCCTCCAAGCCGACGCCGCGGCTCAACTCGTGCAGATCCGCTACCAGATCCCTCGGGGCAGCAATGCCTCCTACGACGCTGCGCTGAGGGCTAACCCGGCCAAGGCCCTGAGCATCCACGACCGGCTCTTCACTCAGAGCTCGATCGGCGGAACCGGGCAGTTGCAGGTGATGCTGGACGGCAAGCCGTTGTCCGTGACCGATCCCATCGCCCTCGCCAACGCACTGGAGAGTGCACTCGCCCAGTAGGCGGGCGTAGGTTGGCGCCGTGGCTCTCGATCCTGTCGACATCACCTGGATGGACGCCCCCGAAGGGCACGACTACGACGCTGCGCACGACTATCTGACGCTGCTCTTCGACGGCGACCGCGTCGACAAGATGGTGGCGAGGCTGCGCGCCGGCGAACTCAAGGATCGCAAGGCGAAGGACATCATCCGCGCGAGTGGCCTGTCCGTGCTCGCTGCCGACAACCTCCACGTCGCGCACAACCTCGAGAAGGCGCGGCAGGGCAAGAAGCTGTCGCCGGTTCTGCTCGTCCGGACCGGCGGGACCCTCGTCATCGCCGATGGCTATCACCGTGCTTGCGCTGCCTACTACGCAAGCGAGGACACCACCGTCAGCTGCGTGCTCGTGAGCGGCGACTGAGAGTTTGCGGCAGGTCGCGCGATACTAGGCGCGCACCAGCCCCGATAGCTCAGTTGGATAGAGCGGTCGCCTTCTAAGCGACATGTCGCAGGTTCGATCCCTGCTCGGGGCGCTCACCGCTGCAGGAGGGTCAGCACCTCGTAGTGGTCCGTGTGCGGGAACATGTCGTAGACCTGAGCTCGCACCGGGCGCAGGGACGGCATCGCCGCCAGATCGCGGGCGAGGCTCTCAGCGTTGCAGCTGGAGTAGAGCACCGCAGGGATCGCGCTGCTCTCCAGGAAGGCCGCGAGATCGCCGATCCCGCGGCGCGGCGGATTCACCACGATGAGATCAGGGGATTGCCCCGCAGCGACCTCGCGGGAGGCGTAAGCCAGCGCGTCGTCCGCGATGAAGGCGACGCCCGGGGGAGCCGACGATTGCGCGCTCGCCACCGCCTCGGCACTGATCTCGACACCGGCGACGACGAGTCCCGGCCTGGCGAGGTGCAGCGCGAAGCCGCCGACACCGCAGTAGAGGTCCCAAGCGGTCTCCGCGCCGAGGTCGGCGGTGAAGCGGCGCGCCCCGCGATACAGCGCGGCAGCAACCGCGGTGTTGGTCTGGAAGAAGCTCTGCGGTCGCAGACGCAGGCTCACGTCATTGACCGGTATCGCCAGAGCGGCTTCGGAGGTCAGCAGGATCTCGCGCTCGCCCTCGAGGATGGCCTTGTGCTCGGGCTGGATGTTCAGCGACACGACGACCGCCGTCGGCAGGGCGTCGATCAGGGAGGGCAGGTGCTTGCGGATCCGAAGCTCGGACTCGGTCGACCGCAGCACGAACCGGATCATCAGGTCGCCGCTCGGCGCGGACGTGACCAGGATGTACTTCAGCTCACCGCGTCGCTCGCCGATGTCGTAAGGGACGAGCCGCGACGCGGTCACGAAGTCGGCCACGATCGGCAAGGCGTGCTGGATCGCCGGCTCGTACAAGGGACAGTCGCGCAGGTCGACGGGTCCCTCGGGCCCCAGAATCCCGAGGACGGGTCGGTCGACGGTCCCGCTGACGACGAGCTTCGCCTTGTTGCGGAACGCGCCCAGCGGCGAGGGATGGGGCGGCTCCCACACGACCGCGTCGCCGATCAGAGAGCGGACGTGCTCGGACTTGCGACCGAGCTGCTCGGCATAGGACACGTCGAGCCAGGTGCAGGACCGACACCGGAAGGCATCGAAGTGGGTGCAGTCGAGCAGATTCCCCGACTCAGCCACTGAGGCGAGCCATCCAGTCCTCGACCGCGTCGGGCTCACGGGGGAGTGCAGCGGAGAGATTCTGCGCACCTTCGGCAGTGATGACCACGTCATCCTCGATCCGGATGCCGATGCCGCGCAGCTCCTGCGGCACCAGCTCGTCGTCGATCTGGAAGTACAGGCCCGGCTCCACGGTGAGGCACATGCCTTCGGCCAGGTCGCCTTCGGGATACACGCTCGAGGCCGCGGCGCCGCAGTCGTGGACGTCCATGCCGAGCATGTGGCTCACGCCGTGCAGGGTCCAGCGCGTGTAGACGCGGCTCTGCGGATCGAGGGCCTCCTCGACGCTGACCGGCAGCAGGTCCAGGTCGTGCAGACCGTTCGCGAGCACCTCGACCGCGGCGTAGTGGCCGGCGCGGAAGGGCTTGCCGGGCGCCAGCGCCTCGATGCCGGCCTGCTGCGCCCGCAGCACCAACGAGTACAGATCGCGCTGCAACGGCGTGAAGCGGCCGCTGACGGGCAGCGTGCGGGTCACGTCGGCGGTGTAGAGCGACTCAGCCTCCACGCCCATGTCGAGGAGCACGAGGTCGCCCGGACGGATCTGCCCGGTGTTCTCGATCCAGTGCAGCGTGGTGGCGTGCGAGCCGCCTCCGACGATCGAGTCGTAGCCGATGTCGTTGCCCATCGCTCGCGCCCGGCGGAAGAAGGTCCCTTCGATCCAGCGCTCGCCATACCGCTGCGCGTTCTCCCAGTCCCGAACGCAGTCCTCGAAGCCGAGCGCGGTGATGTCGCAGGCGCGCTGCAGCTCGGCCAGCTCCCACGGGTCCTTGATCAAGCGGAGCTCGGAGAGCGTCTGGGCGAACTCGTGATTGCGTGCGTCGTCCAGCTCGACCTGGGCATCGACGCGGGCGTCCACGCCGCTGAGCAGGCGCGGCTTCGTCCAGCCAGTTAGGTCGGCTTCGAGCTCGCGGATGTCGCGGGTCGCGATGCCGAGGCTCAGGGAGATCTCCTCCAGGCTCGGCCGGCGTCCCACCCAGAGCTCGCCGTACTGGCGATCCCGGAAGAACTCGTCGGTGGTCCGCTCCGAGCGCGGTCGCGCGTACAACGCGGCATCGCCGTCGGGCAGCACCACCAGCACCGCGTCGCTGGTCTGGTTCAGGGAGAGCCAGGTGTGGGCGGTCTCGCTGCGGAAGCGGTAGTCGGTGTCGTTGGAGCGGACCTTGTAGCCGCCGGCCGGCACGATGAGGGTCTCGCCGGGGAACATCGCGGCCAGTCGCGCGCGGCGCTCGAGGGCGCGGTCGGCAGCGGGATGGCGCCGCACATCGAGGGCGCGATCGCCCCAGCCGGTACGCATGAACGACGTGAGGGCCTCAGGTACGGCGGGGTCGTGGCTCTGCTGGCCGGAATTAGCATCGGTCACTCGGCCACTGTACGTCGGTCAAGAGCCCCCCTTCTCGCTACGCTACGCACCGTGAGCGCAACCAACGAGCATCTGCTGACGACCTTGGTTCGTCTGCATGAGGCGCTCCTCGGTGTCGACCTTGCGCTCGAGGTGCCCGAGGTGGTCGAGGCCGCCACG
>JBQCJL010000025.1:0-8610 GCA_051952795.1 Marmoricola sp. | reverse complement strand
ATGTTGGCCCGGAACTCCGGCGGGCTGTGCGGGTCCTGGGCCAGGTACTGCTGCTCGAGCTCCAGGCGCCGCTTGGTGGGCCAGACGTAGGCCAAGTTGAAGAAGAGCGACTCGACGTCAGGCTCCTCGTCGACGTCGTCGGCCTCCAGCGCCAGGCGGTACGCCTTGATGGCGATGGTCAGTCCGCCGAGGTCGCCGATGTTCTCGCCGACGGTCAGCGGACCGTTCACCTTCTCGCCCGGAAGGTTGCGCGGACTGAAGCCGTCGTACTGCTCGATGAGCGCCTTGGACTTGACCTCGAAGGCGGCCTTGTCCTCGGCCGTCCACCAGTCGTTGAGGTTCCCGGCGCCGTCGTACTGCGCGCCCTGGTCGTCGAACCCATGGCCGATCTCGTGCCCGATCACCGCGCCGATACCGCCGTAGTTCTCGGCCAGAGTGCCCTCGGGCGAGAAGAACGGCTTCTGCAGGATCCCGGCGGGGAAGCAGATCTCGTTGGTGCCGGGGTTGTAGTAGGCGTTCACGGTCTGGGGCAGCATGAACCACTCGTCGCGATCGACCGGACTGCCGATCTTCTTGAGTTCGCGGTCGGTCTCGAACGCCGCGATCGCGTGCACGTTGGCGATCAGATCGTCCTTGGTGATCCGCAACGCGCTGTAGTCCCGGAACTTGACGGGGTAGCCGATCTTCGGGCGGAACGTGTCGAGCTTCTCGAACGCACGCTGCTTGGTGTCCTCGCCCATCCAATCGAGGGCGGCGATGCTCACCCGGTAGGCCTTGAGCAGGTTCTCCACCAGCGTGTCCATCTGCTGCTTGGCCTCGGGCGGGAAGTGCCGGGCGACGTACTCCTTGCCCACCGCCTCGCCCAGGGCGCCCTCGACCAGGGCCACCCCGCGCTTCCACCGGGCCCGCAGCTCGGGCGTGCCGGACAGGGTTCGGCCGTAGAAGTCGAAGTTCGTCTCGACGAAGTCGCTGGAGAGATAGGCGGCTGATCCGCGGATGGCCTTGACCACCAGGTACTCGCGCCAGGTCTCGATCGGCGTGGAGGTCAGCACCGTCTCCAGATGCTCGAAGAACGAGGGCTGGCGGACGATGACCTCGGCGAAGGTCGCGTCCGTGCCGCCGATCTCCTTGACGTAGGCGTCGAGGTCGAAGGAGGGCAGCAGCGCGCGGAGATCATCGTGGGTGCGCAGGTTGTAGGTCTTCTGGACGTCGCGCGTCTGAGCCCGCTCCCAATGCCCCTTCGCGATCTCGGTCTCGAGAGCGAACACCCGCTCGGCGGTACCGCGGGCGTCGTCGCGCCCGGCCAGGGTGAGCATCCGCTCGAGGTAGTCGACGTACTTGGCGCGGATCTCGGCGAACTTGTCCTCGCGGTAGTAGCTCTCGTCCGGGAGCCCGAGGCCGCCCTGGCTCATGTGGACGAGGTAGCGGTCGGAGTTGCGGTCGTCGGTGTCCACGTACGACCCGAAGATGCCACCGCCGCCCCGACGCTCGTACCCGCCGAGGTACCAGCCGAGGTCGTCGATGCTGTCGACCTTGGCGATCCAGTCGAAGGTCTTCTCCAGCGGCGTTGCGCCGAGCTCCTCCACGCGCTCCTCGTGCATGAAGGAGTGGTAGAGATCCCCGATCTTCTGGGCCTCGTCGCCATCGGTCGCCCCCACAGCCCCCGCGGCCATCTCCTCGATGATCACGCGGACGTGGGCCTCGGCCTCGTCCGAGAGGGTGACGAACGGACCCCAGCTGGCGCGGTCGGCGGGGATCTCGGCTGTCTCCAGCCAGGTCCCGTTCACGTGCCCGAAGAGATCGTCCTGGGGGCGGATCGCGGTGTTCATGCCCGGGCGGGCGTCATCGAGGATCGTCACACGGTGAGGCTATCGGTGCTCGACAAGAGCCCGTGGCGGATCAGAGACCGCCGAGCAGGCCTCCGAGCAGACCGCCCGAGGGGGTCGGCGTGGGAGACGGCGTGGGCGTGGGCTTGGGGGCCGGCTTCGGGGGCAGGATCGCCTGCGCGGTCCACACCGTGCGGTCGGTCCAGTTGCCGGGTCCGAGCCGTCGGCCGGAGCAGGTCACGATGCTCACGATCTGGCCGTGGCCGGTGCCGTGCAGGATCCGGTACATCGGCACCTTCGACTTGGGGTACTGCTGGCGAGCGGTGACCCGATAGCAGACGTGGCGCGCTCCTCCGATCAGCTCGACGGTGTCGCCCGGGACCAGGCTGCGCAGCAGCTGGTTGCCGAGAGCGCTGCCATCGGGCCAGGTGTGGACGTCGGTCGCGACGCCACCCTTGCCGGTCCCGGGTCGGGAGCTGCGGTTGTACCAAGCCATCTGGTGCTTGCCGGTGTTGTTCACCGGAGGCGTCCCCATGCTGCCGTCCGCCGCACGCCCGACGTTCAGGACGCGGACCCGCCCCACGTGACTGATGACCGCCGCCGTCGGTGTCAGCGCACCGGCTGTCGAGCGGCACGTGAAGGGCGCGGGACTCGCGGCATCGGCAGGACTCATCAGCACTGCGAAGCCGCCGATCAGCGCGGCAGCGCTGAGGCCGGCAACGGTCACCTTGGACCAAGAACGTGTTTCACCCACGTCACATCAACGCGGAGAGCGCGTCCGGGTCACGGCTGGCCGGCCCGCGATCAGGCTCCGGCTGGCAAACTTGGGCCATGGCACGACCGCTCCGATCCGCAACCTCCACCCAGGGCCGCAACATGGCCGGCGCCCGCGCGCTCTGGCGCGCCACGGGCATGACCGACTCCGATTTCGGAAAGCCGATCGTCGCCATCGCCAACTCGTTCACCGAATTCGTTCCCGGGCATGTGCATCTGCGCAACCTCGGCAAGCTCGTCGCGGACTCCGTCAAGGCCTCCGGCGCGGTGGCCAAGGAGTTCAACACCATCGCGGTGGACGACGGCATCGCCATGGGCCACGGCGGGATGCTCTACTCGCTGCCCAGCCGCGAGCTGATCGCCGATGCCGTGGAGTACATGGTGCAGGCGCACTGCGCGGACGCGCTCGTGTGCATCTCCAACTGCGACAAGATCACGCCCGGCATGCTGCTGGCTGCCCTTCGGCTGAACATCCCGACGGTCTTCGTCTCCGGTGGTCCGATGGAGGCCGGCAAGACGGTGGCCGTCGAGGGCATCGTCCACTCCAAGCTCGACCTCGTCGACGCGATGGTCCTCTCGGCCAACGACGCGGTGAGCGACGAGCTCCTCGACACCGTCGAGCGCTCGGCCTGTCCCACCTGCGGGTCGTGCTCGGGCATGTTCACCGCCAACAGCATGAACTGCCTCACCGAGGCGATCGGCCTGTCGCTGCCCGGCAACGGCTCGACGCTCGCCACCCACGCGGCGCGCAAGGACCTCTTCATCGAGGCCGGTCGCCTCATCGTCGACCTGTGCAAGCGCTACTACGAGGACCCCGACGGCGACGGCGAGGCGGTGTTGCCTCGGGCGATCGCCACCCGGTCCGCGTTCGAGAACGCCGTGGCGCTGGACGTGGCCATGGGCGGCTCCACCAACACCGTGCTCCACCTGCTGGCCGCAGCGCGGGAGGCGGAACTCGACTTCAACGTCCACGACATCGACGCGATCTCGCGCAAGGTGCCGTGCCTGAGCAAGGTCGCGCCCAACAGCCCGAAGTACCACATGGAGGACGTGCACCGCGCAGGCGGCATCCCGGCGCTGATGGGCGAGCTGCACCGCGGCGGCAAGCTCAACACCGACGTCCACACCGTCCACTCCGCGTCGATCGACGAGTGGCTCGGCGAGTGGGACATCCGCAGCGGCACCGCCTCCGACAAGGCCAAGGAGCTGTTCCTCGCAGCACCGGGCGGTGTGCGGACCACGGAGCCGTTCTCGACCGAGAACCGCTGGAACTCGCTCGACACCGACGCCGCCGAGGGCTGCATCCGGGACGTTGAGCACGCCTACTCGGCCGATGGCGGACTGGCCATCCTGTCGGGGAACATCGCGCCGGACGGCTGCGTGGTGAAGACCGCGGGCGTGCCCGACGACTGCCTGGTGTTCACCGGCACCGCGATCGTGTTCGAGTCCCAGGACGACGCCGTGGCCGGGATCCTGAACAAGAAGGTGCAGGAGGGGCACGTGGTGGTCATCCGCTACGAGGGCCCGAAGGGCGGTCCCGGCATGCAGGAGATGCTGTACCCGACCTCATTCCTCAAGGGCCGCGGCCTCGGCCAGAAGTGCGCGCTCATCACCGACGGGCGCTTCTCGGGCGGCACCAGCGGGCTGTCGATCGGTCACATCTCGCCGGAGGCCGCGGGCGGTGGCCTGATCGCCCTGATCGAGGACGGCGACCAGATCGAGATCGACATCCCGAACCGCTCGATCAACCTGGCGGTCGCGGGGGATGTGCTCGACGAACGGCGGCTCGCGCAGGAGAAGCGGGACCGGCCCTATACGCCCGTCGACCGTCAGCGTCCGGTCTCGGCCGCGCTGCGCGCCTATGCCTCGATGGCCACGGCGGCATCCGACGGCGCCTACCGCCGCGTGCCCGACTGATCCTGCTTGCGGGTCAGGAGACCTATCGGGAGACCTATCAGGAGAGACCTAGAAGCCCGCGTGCTCCAGCTCGAGCACCTGGGCGGCGATCCACGCGATCGCTGCAGCGGTCTCCTTGGGACTGCCCCCGGGCTGCATGATGTGGCTCAGCACCAGCCGCACCACCATGTCGATCAGGGTGTCGAGTCGCTCGCGCTCCAACGGCAGGTCGTAGGTCAGGACGTGCTCGGTGATCATGATGCGCGCGGTGTCGAGGATCGCGGCGGAGTGGGTGGTGAGCAGGGGCAGGAGATCGCTCTCGGCACCCTGGCGGGCGGTGAGGACCGCGCGCAGGAGGGGGCTCTTCTCGCCCATCTCGAGCGCCGAGCGTGCTGCCAGCTCAACCGCGCGGATGACGTCGTCGGGCTCTTTGAGGAAGCCCTTCTCGACCTTGGCCAGGAAGCGTGCCAGCTCGTGGAGCACCATGGCTTGGGCGAGCTGCGGCTTCTTGCCGAGCTCGTTGTAGACGGTCTGGCGACTGACGCCGACCAAGCTGGCCAGCTTGGCCATCGTGAGCTCGGCCCAACCGTTGGTGACGGTGAAGTCGATGGCAGCAACGATCAGGCGCTCACGGATGGGCGCCTCAGGTGGCTTGCGGCCGGCTGCCGGCACGCCGGCGCTGCCGGACATGTCCTCCAGTCTAGAGAACATGTCCGGGAGCAACCGGCGAGTTGCCAATGTTCAATCCACCAGGGTCAGCGCCGAGACCGGGCAGGACTCGATCGCGGCCTTGACCTTGGCGCGGTCCGACTCCGGGGGATTCTCATCGAGGATCTCCAGGTTGTCGTCGTCATCCAGCTCGAAGTACTCGTGCGCCATCGCCTGGCACATGCCGTGTCCTTCGCAGACGTCGTAGTCGACAACGATCTTCATGACGCTCTCGCCTTCAGGGTCTCGGGGTCGACCGGGATGAAGTCCAACTTCTCGCGGACACCGCAGTCGGGGCAGCACCAGTCGTCCGGGATCTCGTTCCAAGCCGTTCCGGCGGGCCAGCCCTCGTGCTCGTCGCCGACCGCCACCTCGTAGACGTACTCGCACCCGGGGCAGCGGGCGGCCAGGACCTCGCCGTCGAACTTCTGCGCGAAGTAGTCCTCGTGGACGGTGTGCTCGCTCGGCGGCGGGAACTTGGCCAGGTAGTACTCGCGCTTGCGCGGCAACACATTGGCG
The DNA here is from genome assembly GCA_051952795.1 of Marmoricola sp. GTDB lineage: Bacteria > Actinomycetota > Actinomycetes > Propionibacteriales > Nocardioidaceae > Marmoricola. Next base: position 2,887 of record JBQCJL010000025.1, on the reverse strand, counting down.
AGCGTGACGTCCCCGTCCAGGTGCTCGACCACGCGGTGGTCCATGACCTTGCGCCACAGCGGCGGGATCAACGCGAGGTTGATCATGCCGGCGTAGCCGGTCGGCAGAGCCGGCGACTCCTTGAAGTCACGCAGCGTCTGGTAGCGGCGGGTGGGGTTGGCATGGTGATCGCTGTGCCGTTGGAGGTGGTACAGGAAGATGTTGGTCACGATGTTGTTGCTGTTCCAGCTGTGCATCGGGAGCACCCGCTCGTACCGCTCCTTGCCGCCGGTGCCGACCTTCTGGCGCAGCATGCCGTAGTGCTCGAGGTAGTTGACGATCTCCAGCAACGAGAAGCCGCAGATGATCACGATCGGCGCGAAGGCCAACACCTTCCAGCCGTAGATCGCGGCGAGGGCGCCGTACAGGACGACCGACATCAGCCAGGCGTTGAGCACGTCGTTGCCGAGGTGGAACGGGTGCGTGCCCTTGCGCTTGTAGCGCTTGGCCTCCAGGCCCCACGCCGACTTCAGCGAGCCGATCACCGTGCGCGGCCAGAACTCCCAGAAGGTCTCGCCGAGCTTCGACGAGGCGGGGTCCTCCGGGGTGGCGACTCGAACGTGGTGGCCGCGGTTGTGCTCGATGTAGAAGTGCCCGTAGAAGGTCGGCGCCAGCGCGATCTTGGACAGCCAGCGCTCGACCTCGACCTTCTTGTGGCCGAGCTCGTGCGCGGTGTTGATGCCGATGCCCATGAGGCCGGCCATCGAGAAGGCCCAGAGCACCTTCACCCAGATGGCCGAATGGATGTGCGCCGCCATCAGGTTCGCGCTCAGATGCGCTGCTCCCCAAGCGCCGAGGCCGACGTGGTGCAGAGCCCAGGAGACCGGATTGATATCGGCCAGGAGCGCGAAACCGGCGAAGAGGATGAGGTACTGCAGCGGCAGGAACATGATCACGACCCACCGGTAGTAGCGGTCGTTCTCCAACGCCTCGATGACCTCGTCCGGCGGATTGGAGGGATCGAGCCCGAAGACCAGGTCGAGCGTGGGGATGATCGCGTTGATCAGCAGCGGACCGACCAGCGCGAAGGCCCAGAAGCCGCCGGTGGCGATGAACCCCAGCGCGAAGGCGATGCCGAGGCCCGGAACCATCAGGCCCCAGAGCCAGAGATAGCGCTTCTTGTCCTTCCAGATCTCAGTTGTGCCGTCGGGCACCGTGGAGCTCGGGATAGCCGCACTAGCCATGGATCACTACCTCCTGCCGGGGCTCTCTCCACTACGGCGGGAGCCTTTACAAGACCATACGCTTTGTAAAGACCGTTTGACAAGAGCGAGCCAAACGTAAAGTGGTGAGCGTCACATCAGACGCTTCGCGCTCATCGTAAGTCGGCCCATCACCTCCGCGGGACCCCTTAGCTCCGCGCTATGGGCGACCTCGCCACCGACCACGCGCAGGACGTACCCGTTCTCGAGGACGATGTCGGTGTGCGTCGGGCTCGTGGCCCGCACCCGCCCGGCCACCCGGTAGTCCGGGCCCGTGAGCTGCGTGACGTGCCCGATCGGCGGCCCCTCCTCGACGTCCTCGCTGGGAACGAGGTGGAGGGCGGCTCGGAGCGCGCGACCGGGTTCTGGTCGCAGCGCTTGCGAGCCCGCGTCCTCGGCGAGCTCGGCAGTCACGGTGAGGTCACCCAGAGTGACCGTGACGAGATCGCCGTCCACCGCGACGACGCGCAGGCGGCTCCAGCGGCGGCGGTGCAGGATCACGAAGCCTGCGATGAGGGCGATGATCACGTCCCCAGCACGGCGATCACGATCACCTGCGAGCCGGTCACCTCGCCCTGAAGACGGTTCGACCCGGGTGAGCCGCGCAGGATGGTGGCCGGGAGATGGCCAGTCGCGACCGCCGCTCGGTAGGCCTGATCAGAGACGACCGCGTCGTAGAGGTGCTGGCGCGGATCGATGGCCGTCGGGAAGCGGTAGGAGACGAAGTTCTGCCCGCGCCGGTGGCTGTGCTCCACGATCGTCGCGGTCGCGTGCACTCCGGAGGTATCCAGCCGGTGCTGGATCCAGGCATCGTGCGCCCAGGGCAGGTTGACCAGGATGACCGCGACCGCGGCCAGCACGATGCGGCGCATGACGGCACTTTAGTGACTAGAACGTGTTCTCATTTTGGCGTTTCGATGGTCTGATGGGCGCATGGACCTTGCCGAACTCAGCGACCGCCAGGAGATCGTCGATGTGATCACCGCGTACACGCGGGCGGTCGACACCGCCTCATGGGATGACCTGTACGACGTGTTCACCGAGGACGCGGTCCTGGACTACACGCCGACGGGTGGGTCCGCGGGTCCGCTCAGCGAGGCGATCCCCTTCATCCGCAACGTGGAACTGTTCGAGGCGTGGCAGCACCTGATCGGACAGGTGGCGATCACGTTCGACGACGAGAGCCGCAGCTCCGCCCAGGCGACGGCGTACTTCTACAACCCGATGGTCGCCGCACGGCCCGACGGCACCACGCACGTGGTCGAGGTCGGCGGCTACTACCGCCATCAGATGGTGCGGACGGCCGACGGGTGGCGGTCACGGCACATGGTGGACGACATCGTTTGGAGCCGCTGAGGAGTGAGCGCAGCGAGCCCCGCAGAAAGGCGACCGTCGAATCTGGAGCAGCTGGGGAGTGCGACATAGAGTGCCGCCATGGCATGGACCGCTGCTGACCTGACCGACCTCACCGGGACGACGGCGATCGTCACCGGGGCCAACAACGGCATCGGGCTGCACACCGCGCGTCACCTCGCGGCCCACGGCGCCGAGGTGATCCTCGCGTGTCGCAACGTCGAGGCTGGGGAGCCGGCCGCCGCGGCGATCACCGGACGGACCCGGCTCGAGACGCTCGATCTCGCCTCGCA